>NZ_DKHL01000032.1:187533-235833 GCF_002453775.1 Empedobacter sp. UBA6745 | reverse complement strand
GGAGCGACTCGGGAGAAATTCTACGAAGTAGAATCTATTTATAAATAAAAAAAGCTCGAATAAATCGAGCTTCATATAATTATTCATTTCATAATATTATACGAGATGTTCCAAAATTGTATTTAATTCTTGTAATTCGACCAAGAAACCATCGTGTCCAAAAATAGAATCTATTTCGATGAATTTTGCATTTGGAATATGATTCGCTATAAATTTTTGCTCACTTGGTGGAAATAAAATATCCGAGGAAATTCCAATCACTAAAGTGTTCGAAGAAATCTGAGACAAAGATTTCTCTAAAGATTCTCTATTTCGAGCCAGATTTTGTGAATCCATGGCTTTCGAAAGTGTCCAATAAGAATGAGCATTGAATCTGTTTGCTAATTTTTCACCTTGATATTTTTGATAAGAAGAAGCTTTGAAATCGTTGTAAACAGAATCCTCGTCTTTTTGCTTCTGTTCATATATAATATAGGTACGATAAGACAACATCGCAATTGTACGTGCTGCAATCAATCCATTTCTTCCTCCATTCTCAGTTTTATCATTAAAAGTTGAATCGGCTTCGATAGCTAAACGCTGCGATTCGTTGAACGCAATTCCCCAAGGAGAATGTATCGCGTTTGTCGCCAACAAAACCAAATTATCCACTTTAACTTGATTCAGCAACGTAAATTCTAACGCTTGTTGACCACCGAGTGAACCACCAATTAATAAATGAATAGTTGAAATTCCTAAATGATCTGCTAACAATTGATGCGCATTTGACATATCTTTTATCGTAATTGTAGGAAAATCTCTATAATAAGGCGAATTTGTTTCAGGATTTGTAGACAACGGATTTGTTGTTCCGTAATTAGAACCAATCACATTTGCACAAATAATAAAATGATCTTTTGGATTGAACAATTCATTTTCTCCAAAAAGACCAGCCCACCAATCGAAAACATCCGAGTTTGCCGTTAAAGCATGACAAACCCAGATGATATTGTTTTTTTCGGGATTCAATGTTCCCGCTGTATGATAAGCAATGGTTAAATTTTCGAGAATTTGACCATTTTCTAATTGAAATGGCTTTGTATAATTATATTGATGAAAATTCACTGAATTAATTTATAGCTAAAATACTTTGTTTATTTAATTTTATCAAAAGCTTGCTGAAGATCATTTTTGATATCATCAATATATTCGATTCCGACAGAAAGACGCAATAATCCTGGAAAAACTCCAGCAGATTTTTGTTCACCATCGCTCAATTGTTGATGAGTTGTTGCGGAAGGATGAATAATTAACGATTTTGCGTCACCAACATTTGCTAAATGACTAATCAATTCTAAACTATCAATAAATTGATTCGCTTTGTCTGCATTTCCTTTAATTTGGAACGATAAAACAGCCCCAAAACCATTTTTCAAATATTTTTTTGCCAAATGATGACTTGGAGAAGTAATTAATCCAGGATAATTCACTTTTTCTACTTGCGGATGAAGTTCTAACCAATGCGCAATTTCTAACGTATTGTCCAAATGTTTCTGAACTCTTAACGACAACGTTTCTAAACCTTGTAACAATAGGAAAGAATTGAAAGGTGAAATTGCGGGACCAAAATCGCGCAAACCTTCTACGCGAGCACGAATAATAAACTGAATATTCCCAAAAGGTCCATTCACCCCGAAGACATCGGAAAAAACTAAACCATGATAACCTTCTGATGGTTCAGAAAATTGTGGAAATTTACCATTACCCCAATCATAATTTCCGCCATCCACGATAACTCCACCGATCGAAGTTCCATGTCCACCGATCCATTTTGTTGCAGATTCAACGACAACATTTGCTCCATGTTCTAAAGGTTTGAAAATATAACCGCCCGCACCAAACGTATTATCCACAATAAATGGAATGTTGTGTTTTTGTGCAATTGCAGCGATTGCTTCAAAATCTGGAACATTAAAACTCGGGTTTCCTATCGTTTCTGCATAAATCGCTTTTGTATTTTCATCAATTAATGATTCAATTTTAGCTGGATCTGCATCTTCGGCAAAGCGAACATCAACACCTAAACGCTTAAAACCAACCTTGAATTGATTATATGTTCCGCCATAAAGATTAGAAGCTGAAACAAAATTATCACCTGATTCTAAAATATTATTTAAAGCAATAAATTGTGCCGCTTGTCCCGATGAAACAGCTAATGCCGCAACACCACCTTCGAGCGCAGCAATACGTTTTTCGAAAACGTCAGTTGTTGGATTCTGAATTCTTGTGTAAATGTTACCAAATTCTTTCAAAGCAAATAAATTTGCTCCGTGTTCGGCATCATTAAATACATAAGAAGATGTTTGATAAATTGGAACAGCGCGAGAGCCTGTTGTTGGGTCTACTTCTTGACCTGCGTGCACTTGTAAAGTATCGAAATGTAATTGTTTTTCTGTTGACATAATAAAATTGTTTTGAATGTGACTACGATTAATAAATAGTAGGGTAGGTTAGTTAGCTGAAATTAGCAGCTGCACATTCGAATTTTACTATTGATACAATTATAGATGCTGTGAAGCAGGACGCCGTGTCCAAAAGAATGTTTTTTAGAATTGTACTTCATCTTTAAAAAAATTATTCATTTCTAACTACACTTTGTAGTTTTATATTAGATGTGAAATTAGAATAATTTTCTAAATAATAAAATTTATAATAAGTTTTCAGAAAATAAATCTACAAAATCAATTTATAAAGAATATTTACACCAAAAAGTTAAAAATATTTCTTTCGAAATCTATAAAAAGCATTTAAACAGAATAAAATTTGAAGTAAAAAAGAGAATATTAAGTAGAAAATATAAAAAAAGGAGATCAAAATTGATCTCCTTTTAAGTTTTATGATAAAAAAGTAATTAGTTTGCTAAAACTATTACTTTATTATTGTTCATTTCTATTGTTCCTCCTTTGATATCTAACAATAATGTAGATTCATTAGATGGAGAACTGTAAACTTTGCCAGATTGATTATCGAAATCTTCGAAAGTTTTTGTGTGAACTTTAATTTTGATTGTTCCTTCACCTAAAGTTGCAACGATAGGAGCGTGGTTATTTAATAACTGAAATTCACCATCTTTCCCTGGTAAAGTAACAGCATCTACTTCTGCATCGAAAACTACGAATTCTGGCGTAATAATTTGTAAGTGCATAATCCTATTGTTTTTAAAAAAAAGAGTACTTAGCAACTTTCAAAAAGAAAAGAAACGTAAGCACTCTTTGTATGGTTAAACTATATTATTTAGCTTCTGCTAACATTTTTTCTCCAGCTTCAATCGCTTCTTCGATTGTACCACGTAAGTTGAATGCAGCCTCAGGATATTGGTCAACTTCACCATCTAAGATCATGTTGAATCCTTTGATTGTATCTTTGATGTCTACTAAAACACCTGGGATACCTGTAAACTGTTCTGCAACGTGGAATGGTTGAGATAAGAAACGTTGGATACGACGTGCACGGTGTACAACTAACTTATCCTCTTCTGATAACTCTTCCATACCTAAAATCGCGATGATATCTTGTAAAGCATTGTAACGTTGTAAGATTTCTTTTACACGTTGTGCTGTTTCGTAATGTTCTTTACCAATAATTGCTGGTGATAAGATACGAGATGTAGAGTTCAATGGATCTACCGCTGGGTAAATACCTAATGAAGCAATTTTACGATCTAATACCGTTGTAGCATCTAAGTGCGCGAAAGTCGTAGCTGGCGCAGGGTCAGTTAAATCATCGGCAGGTACATATACTGCTTGTACAGATGTAATAGATCCGTTTTTAGTAGATGTAATACGCTCTTGCATAGCACCCATTTCAGTTGCTAATGTTGGCTGATAACCTACGGCTGATGGCATACGTCCTAATAAGGCAGAAACCTCAGAACCTGCTTGTGTAAAACGGAAGATATTATCTACGAAGAATAATACGTCACGTCCTTGACCTTGTCCATCTCCATCACGGAAATATTCAGCTAATGTTAAACCTGTTAAAGCAACACGAGCACGTGCACCTGGAGGTTCATTCATTTGTCCGAAAACGAAAGCAGCTTTAGACTCTTTCATGTTTTCGCTGTTTACTTTAGATAAATCCCAAGATCCACCTTCCATAGAGTGCATGAAATCTTCACCGTAATTAATTAATCCAGCTTCAATCATCTCACGCATTAAGTCATTACCTTCACGAGTACGCTCACCAACACCAGCGAATACAGATAAACCTCCGTGTCCTTTAGCGATGTTGTTCATCAACTCCTGAATTAATACTGTTTTACCTACTCCGGCACCACCAAATAAACCAATTTTACCACCTTTTACGTATGGCTCTACTAAGTCAATTACTTTAATCCCTGTAAATAAAACTTCTGCAGATGTTGATAATTCTTCGAATTTTGGAGCTGGACGGTGAATAGGTAAACCGTTTTCTTTGTCTAAATTCCCTAAACCATCAATAGCATCTCCAACTACATTAAATACACGTCCTTTGATGTTTTCTCCAATAGGAACCATAATTGGTTTTCCTAAAGCGATAACTTCTTGACCTCTTTGTAAACCATCAGAACTATCCATTGCGATACAACGTACAGTATCTTCACCGATGTGTTGCTCGACTTCAAGAATTAATGTTTCTTTTCCTTGACGAGGAACCTCTAATGCATCATAAATATTTGGAAGGCCTTCTGCGTTATCAAAAATAACGTCAATTACAGGTCCAATAACCTGTGCAATCTTACCTTTCTTTTGATTTGCCATTATATGAAATGATTTAGTTTATTTTATTTGGGTGCAAAGGTAAGTTAAAAACATTGTATAATTTATATACTTTTTAAGATTTTTGTCATAATATTTTGATTAGTAATCAGAATATTACAATCAAAGGAAATTAAAAATAGATTTGAAGTTCGATTTGAAAGCCTTAATTTTGTGCAAAATCATTTTTAGTGAACGTTTATCAATCCTTAGAAGAAATCAAACCTATCAAACGTCCCGTCCTTACTTTGGGCATGTTTGATGGTGTACACATTGGACATCAATCTATTCTAAAACAACTCAATACAATTGCAAATGAAATTGATGGGGAAAGTGTTCTGATTACTTTTAATCCACATCCTCGAATGGTTTTACAACCAAATTGTGATCTTAAATTCTTGAATACTTTAGAGGAAAAAGAAAATGTTTTACGTCAATTTGGGTTAGAACATTTGATTATTCAAGCGTTTACAAAAGATTTTTCCCAAGTAACTTCTGTCGAATTTGTCAAGAATTTATTGGTTGATAAAATCAATATTGATACGTTAGTGATTGGTTACGATCATCATTTCGGGAAAAATAGAGAAGGAAATTTTGAGCAATTACAAGTTCTTTCGAAAGAATATGGTTTCAATTTGATTCAATTGCAAGCTGTCGAAGAAAATGATGTGGCGGTGAGTTCTACAAAAATTAGAAATGCACTTATCGAAGGAAATATCGCATATGCGAACAAAGCGTTAAACTATCATTATCCACTTTCTGGAGAAGTTGTTCATGGTGATAAAATTGGGCGTACACTTGGTTTTCCTACCGCTAATTTACAAGTTGATCCTAATAAATTGATTCCAAAAGATGGTGTTTATGCGGTTGATGTTTTTGTAGATAATCAAAAATATTTAGGTTTATTAAGTATCGGATTTAGAGAAACGGTTACCAATTCTCGCGAACATCGAGTAGAAGTGAATATATTGGATTTTGATCGAGAAATTTATGGAGAAACAATTCGCCTTGAATTTTTAGGTCATTTGCGAGATGAAAAGAAATTTGATTCTTTAGATGATTTAATCACCGCGATGAATCAAGACAAAGAAAATGCAATAAAACATTATTCAAAATAAAATTTCCGAAGTCAAAAATTAATCATTTGACTTCGGAAATAATTTACTTCTTAACAACTTTCTCTACTAAAGCATTTCCTTTAGAATCTGTAATATGAATTAAATAAACTCCAGATTGTAATTGATTTGTTGAAATAGAATTTCGATTATTCATCGAAATGATCTTTTGTCCAATCAAATTATATAATTCTATTTTTGCGATTTCTTCTTTAGATTTTATATGAATAACATCTTGGAAAGGATTCGGATATATCTTTATTGATTTTAAGTTCTCTACTTCATTTGTTTTCAATAAATCTTGAGATGCCTTATAATAATTTGGTACGCCATAACCTAATTGATTTGAAGGAAAGGAAAAAAGATGAGCAGATTCTTGAATTTTATCTTTTAAAATATCATGTTTAATTTTAGGAAATTGTTGAATCATTAATGCTACAGCTCCTGCTGAAACTGGTGATGCAAATGAAGTTCCATTCGAATAAGTTAAACTTCCATCAGGCAAATAAACTACAATATTTTGTCCTAAAGCTGATACATTTGGTTTAATTTCCCCTAATGCGTTTGATCCAAAAGACGAAAATGCTGCGGGATTTTTGTATATATCATTTGCTCCAATTGAAAACACATTTTTAACATCTGCAGGTGCTGAAATCATTTTCCAAGGATCATTTCCTTCATTACCAGCTGCTACCACAACAAAAATTCCTTTATTAGCAGCTATTTCAGCTCCTTTAGAAATTAATGTCGTTTTTCCGTCCATATTATCAAATGTATAATCGTATCTCGCATCATCAAAAGCATAATATCCCAAAGAGGTATTTATTACATCAGCACCTACACTATCTGCTCTTTCTGCAGCTTGAACCCAATACATCAACTCTTTTGGAGTTTCTGAAGTATTGTCTTCTGATCGATATAACGAATATGTAGCTTTTGGTGCAGTTCCTACATATTTTCCATCAACTTCTGCTGTCATTGTAGATAAAACCATTGTTCCATGATTATCTGCATCATATACATTTTCTTTTTTATCTACAAAATCATAGGTGTCAAGAATTCTATTCTCTTTACGCAATATATCAAATGCTGAAATTTTATCAACTCTAGGAAAGCCAGCATCAATAACTGCTATCAAAACTCCTTGTCCTAAAATATTATTATTGTGAAGTGGTTTTAAATTAATTTGGTCAATAAAATCATTAGCATAACCATAATTAAACTCTTCTGAATTATGTATTAGATCTTTCCATTTTGACAAATTTTTATTTGATGATTTAGGAACTGAATTACGAACCAAAGATTCTGCAGTTTCAACAAAACTTAATGCTTTTAATTTACTCAAAATAGTTTCATCAGAAATCTCTACCATCATAGTATTCAACCATTTCGAATGCCCAATATAATTTAATGATAATTTTTTAAGTTCATTAATTCTATACTCAGATATAGGAACATCTTCCTCAGTGATCGAGATTTTATACTTTTCTCTTCTATCTAATGATCGTTGAGAAAGTATCTGCAAAGGGTTTGATAAAAAATTTGATGTATTTTCCTTTGGTTTTAATTTGACCAAGTATAAATCTTGAGCCAAAGAAAAAGTAAAGCCAAGTAATATTAAAGTTAGAGATAAAAATTTTTTCATAAATGTTAATTCGTTCAATACGACTAAATTAACATTTTATTTTACTTTGATTGATAATAAGTAAAAATTTCTTTCTTATTCTTTTCCAAAACTCCCAAAAGCGTTGCATCAACCTTTGGTTCGTTTGTTGTTAAAACAATTTTATCATTTACTTTTTCGAATGTAATGACAAGATTATTCGTTGTACTTTCAAACGAAATTTTATTTTTTGATTTCTTTTGTAATTTAAAATTAGTACGTAGAATATCCGATTTTACTGTAAACTTTAAAGGTTTATAAACAATTGCATATTTGTCAATTTCAGATTTTTTTGGAGAAACATCCACCACTGAAGCTGTTTCTAATGATGCATTTGCAGCTCGTGTTTCTGCAACAACCGTCATTTTCATCACATCAGAAGTATCTTTCATTTTAGAAACACCCCTAATCACGACACCTGAAGCTTTTCCTGCTAACTTATCCGAAATGACTGAATCTTTTGTATAGCCAAAATTTTGACTATTTGCTTTAGCATATTGACCTTCTTTTTCTATCGAATCTAAAACCTTAGAACGAGCTTCCATTGCTTGCGGTGCTGATAAAGTAACTGGAGCATTTGGAGCGGACGCTTTAGATAATTGAGGAAAATATCCTTTATCATCAATTGCACCAGCAGAATGCCCTTCCATTACTTTATAAACAGGCTCTTTTGTAACTTTATCATTCTTTACTATTTCTAGAGGTTTTTCCAAATCTTTATCTTTCGATTCTAAAACCACTATTTCTTCTTGTTCAGGAGGTGATTGCTCAATAACTGGGACATTTGTTTTAACAATTTCAAGTGAATTTTCTCTATTTTCAGTATTAATATTCTCGATAAAAAGTACAAAGTAAGGAATCGCAATCAACGCGAAAACAGCAGCAGAAAACCATACACTCGAAACAAATTCGCGAATAGGTTTCTTTTTCTTTTCCTCGTTCTGCAAACCAGATTCAATACGTTTCCACACCAAATCTCTTGGTTTTTCGCCGACAGTTTCGTTTCTTCTTGATCGAAATAAATCTTCTATTGGATCGTTTGTGTTCACGATAAACTTGATTTTATATTTTCATTCTTACTTAACATTTCCTTCAATTTCGTCTTCGCTAAATTAAGTTGCGATTTCGATGTTCCTTCTGTAATGCCCAAACTTTCGGCAATTTCTTTGTGTTTATACCCCTCAATAACGTAGAGGGTAAACACGAGACGACAGCCTTCGGGTAGATAATCGAGGAGTTTCATCACATCATCTTCTTCTATTTGTTGCGAAGCTTCTTGGTTAGATGAAATGGAAGAGGAGTAATCGTCAACATTGAGATGAAAAATTTTATTTTTCCGCAACTCCATCAAACATTCATTAATCATAATTCTTCGCATCCATCCTTCAAAACTTCCTTCGAACGAATAATTCTCAAGATTCTGAAAAATTTTCAAGAATCCTTTTACCAACGCATCTTCCGCTTGTTGTATATCGGTAAAATAACGTTTACAAACCGCAAAAAATCGCGCATCATATTTTTCATAAAGCAGCCGCTGTGCTTTCGAATCATTGCTGATACAAGCTTTTATGAGTTGTTTTTCGTCCAAAATACTTTTTCTTTCTTATTATTTAGATGCGAAAATTACGCTTCTGGTTGCTTTGATAGCGTAAAATATTTGTTAAAGTTCTGAAAACTTATTCATTAAACATAAAAAAAAGTCGCTACAAGAGCGACTTTATATTCATTTTTAATTGATTTTTTTATCCAACTAAATTATGTTTTACTAGATATTCAGCAATTTGAACTGCATTTGTAGCTGCACCTTTGCGTAAATTATCTGCAACAATCCAACAATTTAATGCATTTGGTTGAGATAAATCACGACGTATACGTCCTACAAAAACATCGTCTTTTCCTTCTGAATAGAAAGCCATTGGATAAGTATTTGTGTCTGGATTATCTTGTACTGTTACACCTTCCTGTTCTGCTAATAATTTGCGAACTTCGGCTAAATCAAAATCATTCTCAAATTCAATATTCACCGACTCCGAATGTCCTCCTTGCACAGGAACACGAACCGCAGTAGCAGTGATATTCATTTCGTCCACACGCATAATTTTACGAGGCTCACGCGTTAATTTCAATTCTTCTTTTGTATAACCTGTTTCTTCATCAAAAACATCACAATGAGGCAATGCATTTTTGAAGATTTGATATGGATAAACTTTCGCAACATCACGTCCTTCAATTTCTCCATTCAATTGTTCAACTGCATCTTTACCAGTTCCTGTAACCGATTGATACGTAGAAACAACAACACGTTTAATTCCATATTTTTTATGCAAAGGATTTAACACCATTACCAACTGAATTGTAGAACAGTTAGGATTTGCGATGATTTTATCATTTGTTGTTAAAATATCTGCATTGATTTCTGGTACAATCAACGGACGATCTGGATCCATTCTCCAAGCCGATGAATTGTCAATTACAGTTGTTCCGACTTCTGCAAACTTAGGCGCCCACTGTTTGGAAGTTTCTCCACCTGCTGAAAAGATTGCGATATCAGCTCGCATTTCTACAGCATCCTGCATTGATACAATTTTGTATTCTTTTCCTTTGTATTCAATAGTTTTTCCTATTGATCTTTCTGATGCTACTGGTATAATTTCAGTGATTGGAAAATTTCTTTCTTCCAAAACTTGGAGCATAACTCTGCCGACCATTCCGGTAGCGCCTACGACTGCTATTCTCATTTGTTTATTAAATAATATATTAAAAAATTTCGAATTGCTAATTTACAGATTATTTTGATACATTTTTCTCTATTTCATAGGTTTAGCAATCAATTTGATATGATATATTTTATGTTATGATGTTAATTCAGGTTTTTAAACTTTTCCTCGAATTAAAATTTATAAAACTCTTTTTTATAAGAATTTTGAACACAAAAAAAGTGGAACAAATTGCTCCACTTTTTAAAATATTTTTGAAATAACCTTCAAATTTAGTCTTAAGCAAACTCGTTGTAAGCTGCTTTTAAGTTTTCTGCAATAGCTGCTGCAGAGTGCCCTTCGATGTGGTGACGCTCTAACATATGTACTAATTCACCATCTTTGAATAAAGCAACTGCTGGAGAACTTGGAGGAAATGGAGCAAAAAATTCACGTGCTTTTGCTACAGCATCTTTATCAAATCCTGCGAAAACTGTTGTTAAGTGTGTAGGAACTTTATCATTATCTAATGACATTACAACTCCTGGTCTTGCAGCACCTGCAGCACAACCACAAACACTATTTACCATTACCAAAGTTGTTCCTTCTTGTTTTATTGCTGCTTCTACTTGTTCTGGAGTAGTTAAATCTTCAAAACCATTAGAAGTCAACTGAGCCTTCATTGGCATTACTATTTCTGCTGGATACATATTGTTCTTTTTTTGTTTTAAATAAAAATAAATTATTTTCAAAGTTACATAATTCTAAAACTTTTTAGAATACTTACTTTTGCAGCAACAAATTTACATAGAATTTTGCAATATGAAATTGACTTTTGGTAAGAATGAGAAACTTAAAAGCAGAAAAGCATTCGATGAATTGTTTTCTGATGGAAAAACATTTGTTTCTCATCCGATTAGATTTGTCTACAAAATCAAGCCGAAAGCGGATTACAATATAAGGGTAGGAGTAAGTGTTGGAAAGAAAAAATTTAAATACGCAGTTGACCGAAATTTATTGAAACGCCGTGCTAAAGAAGCTTACAGATTAAATAAATTGTTACTTGAACCTAATGAAAACTATTCGGTTGATTTAGTGATGATTTATACTTCTACAAAACATCAACCTTTTGAAGTAATCGAACAATCTGTCAAAACTTTATTAGAAAAATTAAACGAAGCGATACAAACAAAAAAAGATTAATCCTAGGATTAATCTTTTTCATTTATTATAAGTTGTAAAACTGTTTATTTCTTAAGATTTGTTTGCAATCTGAAAAAACTAAAGTATACAGATACTAAAATTAATCCACAAACCGATGCTCCAATTCCTAAAACGCTACGAAAGTTTTCCTCAGCCATAAAACCAGCTTTATAATCCATCTCATATAGGTTGTAACCTAAACCTATCAACAAAACGATTGTCGCGATATAAATATATGTTTTCATTAGATAATGAATTTTTAAATTTTAATTTCATTCATAAACAATGCACCGATATTTGACGTAAATAATTTGATTGCGATTGACAATAAAATTACTCCAAATACTTTTTTAAGCACCGATAAAACGCCAGGTCCCATCCATTTTTCGAGTTTTCCTGCGAATTTCAGCACCAAATATACGATTAACATATTTAATATAATCGCAATCACAATGTTAATATCTGCAAACTGCGAACGAAGCGAAAGTACAGTTGTCAACGAACCTGCACCCGCAACTAACGGAAACGCAATAGGAACGATGGATGCAGAGTTGGATTCGACTCCTTTCTGGATTTCAATTCCCAAAATCATTTCGATAGCGATGATAAAAATCACAAAAGCTCCAGCAACGGCAAACGACTGAACATCAACACCAACTAATTTCAAAATTTTTGTTCCGAAAAATAAAAACGAAATCATCAAGATTCCTGCTGCGATAGACGCTTTTTCAGACTGAATATGCCCAACTTTGCTTCGAATTCCTACAATAATTGGAATACTTCCTAAGATATCGATAACTGCAAAAAGTACGGCGAAAGTTGTTCCGATTTGATTGAAAGAGAATTTCTGAAAAAATGATATTATATTTTCCATTCGTATTTAGTGATAATTAATTGGTTGATGCAAAAATAAAAGTTTTTATGAACAAATTTTCATAAAAAAGCAAGAAATCAATCTTAATCCAACCAATTCTTAAAATCTGTCACTTTTTCGCGACTCACAATCATATCTTGTTCGTTGTAAGTATTTAAAATTATTTTTAATCTAGAATTAGAATACATTGTAATTTCTTTAATCGAATCGATTTGAATAATTTGACTACGATTAATTCTAAAAAACTTTTTCGGGTCGATTTGTTCTTCCACTTTATCCAACGAAAAATCTACCAAATAATTTCGGTTTTCTTTTGTATGAATATACGTTGCTTTGTTTTCACTAAAAAAACATTCAATATTATCGATTTCTATAATTTTGATTGATGTTCCTATTTTAATCGAAAAACGTTCTTTAAATTTTTCGGTTTGATTATTTGAAAAAAAATTTTTCAATTCATTTAGATTAAAACTTGAAGATGCTTGCTGAAATTGTTTTTCAAATTTTTCAATTGCAAACTTCAATTCCTCTTCATCAACAGGTTTCAACAAATAGTCAACCGAATTTAATTTAAACGCTTTCAATACATATTCGTCATAAGCCGTCGTAAAAATAATCGCAGACGAAACATTAACTTGATTAAAAATCTCAAACGACAAACCGTCTGATAACTGAATATCCAGAAAAATTAAATCTGGATTTGGATTCGTTTTCAACCACGCTACACTTTCTTCTACAGAATGCAACATTTCATGTATTTGATAACCCAATTTTTCTACACGTCGCTTTAATAAACGCGCAGCAGGCTTTTCATCTTCTATAATTAATATTTTCATCTTTTTTTAAGTTAGTTCACGAGTCGGTTTTCTCATAAAAATTTTATTCCAAACAAATAATAAAGCAAGTATAATGACAAAAATGATCAATGTTGCGAGATTTGTTTTTGCCATTAAAGCATGAATTGTTGCTGGAACAATAATCGATTTTGTTCGAATCGTTGAAAAGGTTAATACAAAAGAAAAAACAATGCACAATAACATGAAAATTCCAAAACCTCCAAATTGATCGAAATCTTTAAAAATTAGTAAATGCCAAACAGCCCAAAATACTCCTGTTACAATGCTTTTTATTATCCAAAATATATTTCCTAAAACATCGTTCAAATAACCTCGTCAAGTATATTCTTCCATTATATCATAAAGCAACGTAACAGAAATAAAAATCGCTGCCCACAAATGTTTATTAATTCCGTAATCGTTATTTATCCCATAAATTGAATAACCAACGAGTAATATAAATGGAAAAATCAATGTTTTGAAACCTTCTTTTCCTAGAAGAGAGACTTCTTTTTTAACTTTAGAGAATTTATAGAAAAGTAAACTAATTAGAAAAATAATCAACCCATGATTCATATTCCAAGGCAGTTGAAAATCGACTAAACCTCCAAAAATCAATTGTAAAAAATTAGGACATTTACGAATCAGAAAAGTTCCGATTAATATCAATCCATAAAAAATAATTATTCTAACCCAATTTGTTTGCTTTATTTGATTTATAAAATTCATTTATTGCCACTTTTTATTTTGCTCTTTTTCCAAGATTTCTTTGGCTTTATTCTCTTCCCAACCAGAACCATACGCAAAAACTTTTACAGCATTTAGTGCAACGCCCAATCCCCAACCTAAAACTGGCCAATAAAACCACCAATGTCCATTATTTGTAACTAAATTCAGAATAAAAAAGAATAAACTCATTACAACATAAGTTCCTAAATGCGCATAAAACTTTTTCAATTCTTTTGCACGCTCTATTGCACGTAAATAAGCTTGTTGTTCGTCAAAATTTTGTGTATTCATAGTTGTATTTTTTTGTGTTAATATGGGAAGTTCTACACGAAATAGTTGTTCATTTTTTTCGATGTTCACTTCTCGGTTAGAAATTAATTGATAACGATTAATAATATTTTTCAGCCCAATTCCTGTCGAATCTTTAATGGTTTCTTTTGGTTGGAAAGAATTTTCAATTATCAAATAATTATCTTTTTTATAAATTTTAATTTTCAAAGGTTTTTGATCAGATACAATATTGTGTTTGATTGTATTTTCTAATAAAATCTGCAAAGAAAGTGGCACAATAAATTCGGTTTCAGAGAAAGTTATTTGTTCAATTTCGAAATCGATGCTATTTTCAAATCTTAATTTTAGAAGGTTGACATAGGTTTTTGCAAAATTTATTTCTTCTTGAATCGACACAACTTCTTTGTCTTTTTGTTCTAAAACATATCGATAAATCTTAGAAAGCGATGTTGTAAAATCTATCGCATTATCTGGATTTTCTTCAATCAAACCAGTTAAAACATTCAAACTATTGAATAAAAAATGTGGGTCTAATTGACTTTTTAAGGTTTCGAATTGTGCAGTTGCTGTTTCTGCTTTTGTTGATTCGATAACAATTTTACGTTCTAATTTATTTTTCTTTCGATCGATAATAAAGAATAAAAACAAAAAGAAAACCGTGATAACTGCAACTAAAAGATAATTGATCGATTGATCGTAAAAAATATATTTCTGCAAAAGGAGATTCGCAAACTCCACGAATACATAATACAATACCAACGTATAAATAATAGAACGTAAAAAATACTTTCTTAAAACTTTTTCTGGTTTAGGCGAATCTGGTACATCTATTCTATATTCATTAAAAATGCTTGTATTCACAAAAGATGCTGCAACACTGAACGAAAAATATCCGATAAAATATTTGATAGCTTCTGGATGAAAAAATTGATTGAATGATACATTTGGAGATGTAAAAAATATCACGCTATAAATCAAAACATTGATTACAAATAGAATCAAAATATTACGAACAATTAACTTTTTGTCAGAAACAATAATTCCTTCTAAGAATTTTAAAAAGACCAACCCTAAAGCAACAAATTTTAGAAAGTTTCCTGTTAACAAGCCTACTTCTACACCTAAATCAAAATTTGAATTATTTTGAAAATTAATTGTACTAAAATCAAATACATATACTAAAATTGCAAATGAAAATACAAATGAAAATAATCTCAAATATCCTTTATAATACTTATCCATATCAAGCAATCAAATTAATTAACCAAAAAATAATTTCGTGAATAAATTGTGCAACTAAAGCTATCATTATAGTACGTTTTTACATTCGTTATTCAACAAGGCTTCGGCACGATTTTTTCCCCATATCGGTTCATTATTTTTTGGCTTTTCAGCATTAAATAAAGCTAAAGATTTTTTTACATTTTTACAATCTTGTGTAATATCCATTCCGCTATATTTTGCAGCATTGATATTAAACTCAGCCAAACCTAAAACAGAACGCGGATTACTAGGATTTAACATCAACGATTTTTGATAGATTTGTACTACTTCTGGATAATAAATTGCACCATTTTGCATTGGATTCTGCACAATTTCTGCTGTTAAATACAACGCTTTCAAATTGAGAATTTCTATATTTAATGGATTATTTTTAACTAGATCATCGATTTGAGTTTTTACATTCGAAAGAATTTCTTCGTTTTTATCCACATCTTTTGATTCGAAAGTTTTCAAAACTTCAGAAAAAGTCAAGTAATATTTAGGCAACCATTCATTTGGATAATCATTTATTAATTGCTTAAAATTAGCTTCAGAAGAATGATTTCCTTTGTTCCATTCCGTTAAAGTTTTATTCATATCTGATTCAAAATTCTTTTGTGCAAAAGTTGATACAGCGAATAAAATTGCGATTGTTAAGAAAATTGTTTTCATCATTTGTTTTTTTTTAATTTGTTGAGTCAAAGTTCTTACAAACACTTTTCGTTTGAAATTATATGTTACCGAATTGTCAATTTTCGAGGACGAATTGTAAAATGGTTTCATTTTTGGATTAACATAATCAAAACTAAATCAATCGAATATGAAAAAACTCTTTTTAGCTACTTTACTTGTAACGGCTTTTGCAAGTAATACGAAAGCGCAAGTGACAGGGCGTTACAGCCAAGTTGCGTTGACTGCGCCAGACGAATTGCGCGATAGTGAAAATGATGTGCAAATAACAAAAGACAAACAATCTTCGAAGAAAATTTGGATCGATCATTTGATTCCAAACAAGCGTATTTATGCGATTTCTTATTTAGCAAGTGACGAAAAAGTAATCTATACAATTCCGAAACAATTGGTCGGGAATTATCAAATCAATACAGGTTGTGTTATATATGATAACGAAGAAAATCAATTGACAATTTCGGCGAATAATCCTGTTGATTGCATTGGAATTAGTCAAAAAGATTATGAAAATATTTCGGTTGGAAAAGATGGTGTTTCTGTAGGGAAAACTAAAGTTGGATCGAACGGAAAAATCTCAACAAACGGAGTAGAAATCAAAGGAAGTGAAGTGAAAGTTGATGCAAAAAAGTTGCTTTCTGGCATACAATATGTTGGACGTAAAGCTTAAAAATATTCAAAATAAAAGGGACAACTCAAAAACTGAGATTGTCCCTTTTACTATCTAAAAAACTTGAAATTTATTTTCGTAATAATTCTTCGGAAATATTTTGCGTTGCTTCGAAAACTTCTTCTAAATTTTGATGCAAACCACCAAAGGCATATTTCGCTTGTCGTGCGTTGTTCAGCAACAATTTCCATTGTTCTACGGCTAATTCGCTTACACCATTTTCAATCAATTTATTTGCAATCATCTCGTCAGAAAAATGAGCTAAATCTGTATTTGTTTTTAATAGCGCTGCATTACACAAAATATTTTCTTGTAATTGATAAAAATCTTTTTGGTCTTCAGCGTTTATTTTTTTCTTCAACTCATCTAATTCAGCAGAAATTTGACTAGAATTTATCGTTGGTTTTTCAACCAAAGTAAACTTTTGGGTTTCTGTTTTTGGTTGATATGATTCAAAATTATTTTGCTCGTTAAGAGGTTTTATTTTTGGTTCAATTTTTTGTTTTTGTGTCGGGTTATTTTTCTTTCTCATCAAAAATAAACTTCCGGCACTCAATGCAATTACACCACCAGTTAACCACAACCAACCGCTTTTTCCTTCTTTTACATCATTCGTCATTTCTTCTATTTTATCAGAAATTGTCGAATCTGGTGAATTAGATGCCATAGCAGTTGCAGAAGAAGTTTTAGAACCTGAAACAGACAAATTAATCGAATCTGATTTCAAGGTTACATATTTCTCTTTAACAGGATCGAAATAACTAAATTCTACAGGCGAAATCGTATATTCTCCTCCAAAATTTGGTACAAGAACTGTTTGCTCAGCAACTTTTCCTTTCATTCCTGTATCATATGTTTTATATGCATCACGTTTTTTCGGCGCAAATTTTTCTAAATTTTTTGGCGTTGTAATTTCAGGTAAATTAATGGTATTAAAGTTTCCTGTTCCAATAATTTCGACATCAAAATTTACACTTTCATTGGTAGCAACTTCTTTTTTATCAACCGAAGCATTCATTTTAAATTGACCAACTGCGCCGCTAAAGTTCTTTGGTTTTCCTTCTTCTGGAAGCGCTTTTGCATTAATCACAACTGGATTACTACGCACTTCTACAGGCTCAGCTCCATACGTTGTTGGCAAAACGACATCTACCGAAAACGGATCAATTTCTATCTTTCCTGGTTTTTGAGGAAAAACATAATAACGTGCAATTTCTTCAGAGAAATATTGTTTTCCTCCTACAATTTCTTGCTTGATATTTTCGGGAGAACTTTTAACTATTTTTGGGCTTAATCCATCTAAATTTCCTTGACGAAAGTTTTGTTTACGATTAAGATAAGATAAATCTTTTACGTATAATTTTACTGATAAACCAACTTGTTCATTCACATAAGGATTCGTTTTCGAAACTTTACTTTGCAGAAAGACTGGTTGAGAAGTATTACTTCTAAAATTATTGTGCGTCAATCCCGTTCCTTTCACTACAACATCGACAGGTTTCGATGTATAGGTTTTTCCATTAATTACAATCTTAGCAGCTCCAATGCGGTATTTACCCTCTTTTTCAGCAACAAAAGCAAGGATAATTCCTTCTTCTATCACTCCTTTTCCATTCACATAAGAAACATTTTGCGAGCGTTGTTCACCTACAATTTGTAATCCATTATGTGGAGGATATTTCATTGGTTGATCAATCGAATAACTATCTGTATTAGATTCGATAAAAAAGCCCACGCTAAATGCTTCTCCTAAACTGACCTGCGTTTTGTCTGCATCAGATTTAAAAGAAATTTGTTGTGCTAACGCTGTGATAGACGTTAAGGCAAACACTAAAAAGCTATTTAAAACGCTTGTCGTTGTCATTACCAATCCTTAGATGTTGTTGTTCGTTGTTTTTCTGCTTTTTGTTGAATAATTTTTCGTTGGGTTTTGGCTTCCTGATTTTGCAATGCTTTTAGCAAACCGTCTCCCAAATTATTCTTTGCATTATCTTGTTCTTTACCGTCTCCATTATTTCCTTGTTTGATTTCTGGAGATTGATTATTTCCTTGTCCTTTATTATTTCCATTTTCACCACCAGCTTTCGGATTTCCTCCTTGATTTTGCTGTTTTTGCTGATCAGATTGTTGTTGTTGAGATTGATTCTGATTCTGCTTTTGGTTATTTTGGTTTTGCTGATTCTGTTTGTTTTGCTGCTGTTGTTGTTTTTGCTGATTATTTTGATCTTGTTTGTTCTGATCTTTATTATCCTTATTATTCTGATCCTTTTGCTTCTCACGTTCTTTTTCTAACATCTTCTTTGCTAATGCATAATTGTAACGTGTAGCATCATCTTTTGGATCATTTCGTAAGGCTTGTTTGTAATTATCAACAGCATTTTGATAATCTTTTTCCTGCATAAAAGCATTTCCCAAATTGTGATAAGCCAAATGTTTATCATTATTCGTTTTAGATACTTCAGCAGAACGTTTGTAATGCGCTATACTTTCTTTGTAGCGTTTTTGTTGAAATAAGGCATTTCCTAAATTGTAATTTGCTTTGACAGAAGTTGGATCTTCCATGGCAGCTTTCTTGTAGGCAACTTCTGCATTATCAAATTTTCCTTTTTGATAATACTCATTACCTTCAATAATGTAGCTTTTCGCTTTCGATTGGCTATAACCAAAAACGGATAAAAGCATTATTCCTAAAAATCCTATTTGTTTTAAAAAGTACATCATTTTACCATACAAACTTACTATTTCTTTTTGTTAAAAATCTTATATTCAGATGTTAATAATTCCACAAAAAGTAAACAAACCGCAACCGCTAAAAACCACTGATAAACGTGATTCATATCTCTTGTTGTAGAGTTAGCAATTTCGTTTTTATCTAATCGGGCTTTATACATTGATAATGCGGATAATGCATCTTGTGTATTATCCAAATGAATGTAAGTTCCGTTTGTATCTTGTGCCAATTCGCGAAGATTTTTATCTTCTAATTTTGTAATAACTGTAGAACCTGTTTCGTCCTTTTTATAGTCTTCTGCGTAGCCATTGTAGTACATCGGAATTGGAGCTCCTTTGTCTGTTCCAACACCAACTGATACAATATGAATTCCGTTATCTTTTGCTATTTTAGAAGCTTGATTAACTGTATTTTCGTTGTCTTCTCCATCTGAAATTAATACAATTAATTTACTTGTATTCGCCGAACCTTTGAATGTTTTTGCAGCTTCCTGAATCGCATTTAAGTAATTTGTTCCTTGGCTCGAAATTAACTCAGTATTAACATTTTGCAAATAACTTTCGATCGCTGCATAATCATTTGTCAATGGAGAAATTGTGTAAGCATTCGCTGCAAACGCAACCAAAGAAGCTCGATCTCCACCTAATTGATGTAATGTTTCTGTGATTAATTTTGTTGCTTTTTCTAATCGAGAAGGAGCGACATCTTGTGCATTCATAGAACTTGATAAATCTAACAAGAAAACCATATCAATTCCTTCGCGCTTTACTTGTACATCTCGTTCACCATAAAGTGGGTCCATCAATGCAATTACCATTAAAAATAAAGCCACACAAAATGCAATGATTTTGAAACCATAACGCTTTGAAGATGTGATTGGAAAAACAAATGGAAACAGTTCTTTATCTGCAAATGTTTTCTTTACACGTTCGCGCCACTGAAATACTGTTATCGATAGAAAAATAACGACAAACAATAAAATCATCAACCAAATATTATGTAATTCTCCCCACTGCATTAGATTAATTCTTTAAAAACGGTTCTACGTAAAATGGCTTCTAATACCAAAATGATGAATGCAGGCAATAAGAATCGCGCAAACAATTCGGTATAATTATAATATTTGACTTCGTTAATCTCTGTTTTTTCAAGTTTATCAATTTCGTCATAAATGTTTTTTAGACTTTCATTGTTTGTTGCACGGAAATATAAACCTCCAGTTTTATCTGCAACTTCTTCTAACAGTTTTTCATCAATTTGTACAGGACGCATTTCAAAAACATAATCACCTAACATATCGTAACCAACAGGCATAGGCGCCATTCCATTTGTTCCAATACCAATTGTATATACTTTTATTCCTTTCTCTGCTGCAATATCAGCGGCTTGTCTTGGCGAAACATACATCAAATCTCCAGAAGGATTTACACTTTCAACACCATCTGTAATCAGAATAACGACTTTAGATTTTGCCTTACTATTCTTGAGATGATTGACAGCTGTTGCTAAACCAACTCCAATTGCTGTTCCATCAGCTAAACTACCTGAATGTAACATTTCGATTTCTTGCGTCAAAACATCACGATCTGTTGTTAATGGAACACGTGTCAAAGCTTCACCAGAATATTCTACTAAACCAACTCTGTCCGTTTTTCTTCCAAGTGAAAAGTCTTTTGCAACTTCTTTTAACGCTGTTAAACGATCTGGTTTCAAATCGCGCGCTAACATACTCAACGAAGTATCTACAGTCAATAAAATATCAACTCCTTCATCCGATTTTACTTTTGTCGTAACATCTACATAACGTGGACGAGCCAAGGCTATAATGCACAAAGCCATTGCGATAATTCGCATCAAAAATAAAAGTGGTTTGTACGTCGCTAACGAACTTTTTGCACCTCCAAATGCTTTGAGCGAAGGTAATTTTAAGGATGCTTTTTTCTGGCTCGTTTTGCGAATTTCTCTGAAAATAAAGAAAGGCAAAGCAAGCAATAAGAGTAAGATCCAAGGATTTTGAAACTCAAAATTTAGCATTCCTAATTGTTATTAAACTGTTTATATTTTTCTCCCGTCACTTGATCTTTTTTCAAATCTTCATTCTCTGGAATTTCTAATGGTTTTACACGATCTACAAATTCATCTACCCAATTTCGGTGCGAAGTATTTGTCGGTTCATCAAACTCTTGTTTTGCGAATTTTACCAAATCAGCATCGAACAAAAATTGTTTAAATTTTTGTACATCTTCTGGCAAAACATCTGGCTTTGTCGCAACATATTTTACCAAATCATCCGACAAAATTTCTAATGCCGAAAAGTTATAAATACGTCCTAAATATCTTCTTACAATAAATGATAATTGCGTGTAATATTCTTTTTGTTCGCCACGTTTTAAATATTTTTT
Organism: Empedobacter sp. UBA6745; assembly: GCF_002453775.1. NCBI lineage: Bacteria > Pseudomonadati > Bacteroidota > Flavobacteriia > Flavobacteriales > Weeksellaceae > Empedobacter > Empedobacter sp. UBA6745. The sequence continues at coordinate 213,898 of NZ_DKHL01000032.1, read as the reverse complement.
GGCATCCAACGCTTTCAAACTTGCTTTCGCTTCGTCATAAGGTGTTTTGTATGAATCTTTGCCAGATAATTTCGATTTTGCACGAACATATAACACAACCAAAACAATTCCGATGATAAATAAAATCAAGGCAATAATGCCGTACAACCAATATTTATTCCAATAATCTCCAATAGAATATTCTTCTTCCATCACAGGTTTTATCGGAAAAATTGCATTTTTCGTTGTGTCAACTGCAATATCTTGAATATCAATTTCGAGTTGTTTTGTTTTTAAATCTTTTCCATTTTTCTGAATAATAAATGACGGAATATTAAATTTCCCTGCATCATATCCAGTCAATTCTAAATGTTGAACAATTTCAGATTTTCCATCCGTTTTTACCGTGTCAATTTTTTGACCTAAAACTTCGATGTGATGATTAATTGAATCTGAAATCGTAGGAAAAACAACTTTATCTCCTTCTTTGTAATCAATTTTTACTTCATATTGAATTGGCTCGCCAATTTTGATTGTCGTGCGATCCAATTTTGGCGTAATTTCTTGCGCAAACGAAAATTGAAGGATAAAAAAACTTACTAAAAGCAATAAATTCTTCATTAGGCTTTATGACTTTTAAAGTAGTTTAACAATGGACGTACATAATCTTCGTCGGTACGAATACTGATTGCGCCTGAATGATTTTTCTTGAAAATAGATTGATAACGTTGATCTAAATCACGATAATATTGCGCATATTGTTGACGCAATTTCTTCGATGAAGTATCTATCAAACGGATTTCTCCTGTTTCGTTATCTTGCACATGAACCAAACCTACATCTGGAAAAGATTGCTCTTTTTCGTCATAAACTCTAATTCCAGTCACATCATGTTTTTTTGCTACGATTCGCAACGCTTTTTCGTAATCAGAAGAATCAATAAAATCTGAAAGAATAAAAACATTTGATTTTCGGCGAACCAAATTCATAAATGTTTCCAACGTCGCTGCCAAATCAGTTTTCTTGCTTTTGGGTTCGTAAGAAACAATTTCTCTTACCAAACGCAACACATGTTGTTTTCCTTTTTTGGGCGGAATAAATTTCTCCACTTGATCCGAATATAAAATCAAACCAACTTTATCATTATAGGTAATTGCCGAAAAAGCCAATGTAGCGCTCAATTCAGCAATCGTTTCCATTTTAATTTGTTTTCGTGTTCCAAAGTTTTCAGAATTCGAAACATCAACCAATAAAAACATGGTTAATTCTCGTTCTTCTTCAAAAACTTTTACATAAGGTTCACTATATCGAGCCGTTTTATTCCAGTCTATATTACGAACGTCATCACCGTATTGATAAGGACGAATTTCACTAAAAATCATACCTCTTCCTTTGAATGAACTGTGATATTCACCCATAAAAAGGTTGCTCGCTTTACGCTTGCTTTTTAGCTCAATACGTTTTACACGTTTGATGATTTCTTTTGCATCCAAAGTTTAAATGATTTTGAATAATGGTTTAAGGAACTGGAACAACATTAAGAATATTGTCGATAATTTCTTCTGGCGTAACATTTTCTGCTTCTGCTTCGTAACTAATTCCGATACGGTGACGCAACACATCTTTTGCCATTGCACGTACATCGTCTGGAATAACATAAGCGCGTTTGCGTAAAAATGCATACACTTTTGAAGCTTGTGCCAAATTGATTGATCCACGAGGTGAAGAACCAAACGAAATCATTGGAACCAATTTTTCTAATCCAACTTTTTCGGGAAAACGAGTCGCGAAAATAATATCCAAAATATATTTTTCAATCTTTTCGTCCATGTAAACTTGTTTCACCATTTCGCGCGCATCCAACAATTCTTGAATAGAAATTACTTTCTCAATTTTTGGGAAAGATTGATTAATCGAATTTCTCAAGATCAAACGTTCTGCTTCAAATTCTGGATAAGTAATTACAGTTTTCAACATAAAACGATCAACTTGCGCTTCTGGCAAAGGATAAGTTCCTTCTTGTTCCACCGGATTTTGAGTAGCTAAAACCAAGAAAGGTTTTTGTAACGGATACGTTTCATCACCAATTGTTACTTGACGCTCTTGCATCGCTTCTAACAAGGCAGATTGCACTTTTGCAGGCGAACGGTTAATCTCATCAGCCAAAACAAAATTCGCAAAGATTGGCCCTTTTTTGATTCTAAAATCGTTTTCTTTTACATTGTAAATAAGCGTCCCCACAACATCTGCAGGTAACAAATCTGGTGTAAATTGTATACGAGAAAAAGATCCATCAACAGCATCAGATAATGTTTTAATCGCTAATGTTTTTGCTAATCCAGGAACACCTTCTAATAAAACGTGTCCATTTCCAAGTAATCCGATTAATAGACTTTCAATCATTTTTTCTTGTCCAATAATCGCTTTATTGATTTCCGATGTCAACCTTGCAATGCTTTCGCTTTTTGCTTCTATTTGTTGGTTTAGTTGTTGTATATCCAAAATTTCGTTGAAATTAATGTTTATATTATTGATTCAAATTTCCTCTAAAATTAACAAATACAATTGATTTAGAAATTAAAACTTTCATACAATATTGTTAAACTTTGTTAAGACAAAAGTAGTGTACCAAACGATTTGATTATTATTTTCAGGAAAATTTTTCCAAGACTTACAAACTATTTATAAACAATAAACGTTTCTAAATAATATTTCTTTAAATCATTATACAATAACTATTTAAAGAATATTTATATTTTTACTGAAAAACAATACTGTATGAAGAATTATTTACTGATGATTTGCTTTATGACAAGCATTTTAACTTTTGCTCAAAAGATTCAGGTTGTATCTGGAAACACTGATTTTTTAAAAGATCAAAAAGAAATTAATGTTCAACTATTATTTGATGATGTCAAATTTTATGATGAAAATAAAACTGAAACTGAATATTTAGAGAAACGTGAAAAAGATGTCTTAGATAATCCGAAAAGAGGAGAAAATTATTGGAAACAATGGCTTGCAGATTGGAATGAAAATAGAAATGTTACCTTTTTGGATAAATTTATAAAAGGAACTACTAAATCTAAAAAATTAAATTTTGTAAAAAATCCAGCTGCAAAATATACTTTGATTATCAATTCTGAATGGATTTATCCTGGATATCATGCAGGTATAGTTGTAGAGCCAGCAAAACTAAGCACAACTTTAAATTTTGTTGAAACCGCAAATCCTTCTAACATTTTACTTTCTATAAAATCGGATAAAGTAAAAGGAACTTCTGGTAAAAATGATTTTGTTATGGAATACGGTCGAATTGCTTCTGCGTACGAATCAACTGGAAAATTATTAGGAAAAGAATTGAAATAATCTTTCAAAAAAATATATCAAAATCCATTCGATAAAGAATGGATTTTTTTATTCAATAAATTTGACATTTTTGTTAAAAACTTTAATAAATCCTTGATTTCACCGATACTTAACACTCGTTTACCTCAATATTTTTGACGTCTTTTTTTTGTGTTGCAACTTTGTTTCAAGAAAAATGAAAAGAATATAATTCTAACATTTAGTTGTAAACAAAAACATAGATTATGAGAAAAGCATTTTTATTAGCAAGTATGATGATGGTGATGGCAGTTTCTGCTCAACAAAGACCACAAGGAAATAATCAACAACAAAAGGATAAAGTAGAACATACGCAAACAAATTCTGTTGATAGACAGTTAAAAAAATTTGATCAATATAATTTAACAACTTCTCAGAAAAAGAAAGTAAAATCTCTGTTAGAAAGTAATTTATCAACATCAAATTTCAATAAAAAATTAGAGAAAATCTTGAGTAAAAAACAATATGCTCAATATATAAAAGATCAAAAAAATACATCGAACAAACCAAATGTTTCTCAAAAATCTAAATCAACAGATAATAGAAAAACACATAAATAATAAACACAATAAAATTTAAACAAAATGAAAAAAGTATTTTTATTAGCAAGCATGATGATGGTAATGACATTATCGGCACAGGAAAGACCACAACAAGGTGAAAAATCTGGAAACAGAAAAGAGCAAAGAGAACGCCCGACTGTAGATCAGCAATTGAAAGAGTTTGATCAATACAATTTGAGTTCGGCTCAAAAGAAAAAAGTAAAATCGTTGTTAGAAAGTAGAGATTCTGACATGAAAAAAGAGTTTGCAAACAGAGACAAAAATTCTACTCAAAAAGGAGAAAGAGGTTCTCGACCAGAAAAAGGTACAAACGATTTTGATACTAAATTAGAGAAAATTTTAGACAAAAATCAGTTCAATCAATACAAACAAGATCGTGAAAAACGTATGAAATCTGATAAATTTAGTATGCACAAAAAACGTGATGCGAAAGGAAATAGACTTTCGTCTAAAAGTGCATAAAATCATAAAGAATAAGGTTAACCTACAAATTTTGTAGGTTAACCTCTATTAATTTAAATTTTGAAAGAATATTTTAAAATTTGTGTGAGTTTAAAAATTATTATTGAATAACACAATGTGTTATTTCATTTCATAAGTAAGTTTTTTTAAAGTAGTTTTTAAAATTCATTTTCATTCAATTATCAAGTGAAAAGCGAGCCGATTTAGCTCGCTTTTCTTTTTTATTCTTCTGGCATTGCTTGCCATTTTTTGTAAAGATTGATGATGAAATAAAAACTTATTAAATATAAAATTGGATTGATGTATAGAAAAATTTCTGCAAATTCTTGCAACATCAACAATTCTTTATTTGTTTGTCTCAAATCATAAACACTTATTTGATTGGTTGGATCATACAACATTTCTGCACGTAAATCTGTGTAAAAACTAAGCATCACAATTCCAATAAAAACATTAGTAGCAACAAACCAATTAAGATTAACACCAGTTAAAACTTTATATTTTTTGGAACGCAAACCAATTAGTGTAATCGCTATAAATGCAATGTAAAAAACAAATAAAATAATATAAGGTGCAAATTGTGTATAACCGATACTTGCATTGATAGAAATTCCGAAAACGCTTCCTAAGATTGCCAAAATTCCTGCGCCAATTAATGAAATTAACCAAACTTTGAACGAACTAAATCTGAACGTTATAATCAAAACAGTAATGATTAAAGCAATGAGTAAATAGTACTGAATAAGTTCTAACCAAGTGGAACTGTATTTAGCAAGCTCAATATTTTCATACACTCTATTTAAACTTGATTGGTTGATGTAATCTTGTTTTTTATAATTTATTTCTTTGTAATTTAAATTTGAATCAATAAAATAATACGGATAATGAGGCAAATAATCAATCCAATTTTTATGTTTGAATTGATAACCAATTTCTTGTTTTTTTAGTAGATCGGTATAATTATTCAATAGATTTTCAATTGCTTTTCGATCATTTTTTTGCAACAAAGCAATCCATTGTTCATCGTAAAATTGATGATTTAAAGTAGAATCTTTCGGGTTGTTAAAAGCCAAAACACTATAATTATACAAACTTGCTAAGTTAAAATACGTTTGTGGTTTTTCTGAAGCGTTTACAGGACTTGCATACGAAACAGAATCTATACTTGTTGCATAAGCCATATCTACAGCTGCTGCATCGGGATACGCCGCTTCTTCATAAAGCTGATTTGTAGACGAATTATTCTTTTTTAGAGGTTGATATGTTTGATTAAAATTAATTTTAGAATAACTAAATCGCTCGGGAAAATAATCTCTTAATAAGGTTTCAAATTCAGGATTTCTGAAATACGGTTCTAAAAAAACATTATACGAATCATGTGGATTTTCTCTTAAATATTCTCTCTTATTTTTATCATACAATTCTTTTGTTTCTTTCTCCGAAACCAACGAATCAAAAGCTGGAACAGGCAAATTTCTCGAATAATTATCGTAACCAAATTCTGATCGAAGTGTAAAACCTTGTGTTCTGTTGATAATGTCTATATCTTTCAAATATTGTTCTTCGCTCATATAATTTGAAACTCGAAATTTAAGACCAGTTTTGAATGAATTTGGCACATAAAACATCAAAAATATGATGAAGAAAACGGCCAAAAATTCTTTGAATAAATAATTTCTCGAGGTTGGATAATTTGATTTGAAACGATTATTTTTAATATAGAAATACAGCCAAATAACGCCAATAATGACACCAATTAATAGATAATAAATAATAATTCCTGAGTTGAAAAACACTTCATAAAGTCCACTTTCTTGCAGTTGAGATTTTTTAGTAAAAAATAGAAATCCGTTGATAAATGCAATCAAGTTAAAAACTAAAACTGTCAACAAAATCCAAATAAATTTTAGATTCCAAATCAGCGGATATTTTGTAATTAAAGTTTGATTTATTTTTTTGAACATAGTTGGTTAGTTTTAATTGACAAAAAAGCGACGACTTGATTTCGAAATATCTCGAATATATTTTACCTTCAATGATGAATTTCCGATTTCGGATAAAATCATATTCATCGAAATTCTATCATCAAAATACGCGATATACGAACCTCCATTGAATTTTATTTGCTTAATTTCGATATTAGATAAAGCTGTTAATAACTCTTCTTTTGTGTTTTCAACATCAATTTCAACAATCGTAAAATCACCTTCCAAATCATTTGTATCTCCTTGTATTTTAAGCTTTCCTTGCTCCAAAAAGAGAACTTCTGTCGATACTTTTTCAACTTCATACAATTGTTGAGAACTCAAAATAACACCAAAAGGATTGCGAATAGATTGTGATAAAAATTTCAAATCTTCGAGAACAATTTGTTGCGCCAAAATATCCAAATTCGCCAAAGGTTCGTCTAATAACAACACTTTTGGACGACGCAATAACGTTCGCGCCAACTCGAATCGCATTTTATAACCAGACGACAATTGTCGCCATTGCAAATCCTTGTACGGCCAAAGCCCCAAACGCGCTAACATCACATTCGCCAACAACCAATTTTCTTCGCTGTAAATATCATAACATGTCAAGGTAAACTGTAGATTTTCCATCAACGAACCATATAAAACCTCAATTCGTTGCGGCACATAAACCAACTTAGTTTTCAGCTCGAAACTAAACGGTTTTGCTTTAGAAAAATGATAATTTATTTCGCCAGAAGTTGGTTTCAATTCACCACAAATCAAACGTAATAAAGTTGTTTTTCCATTTCCATTTTCTCCAACTAATCCAACAACTTCTCGTGATTTCAAATCAAAAGTAATCGGATGAAGTTTAAAATTCCGACGATGATAAGCTTTTTCAACATTGTTGGTTGATATCAACGTTTCTTCTTTCTGAAAGGGCGGAGGAGGAGCTTGTTTCAGCTTTACCACCAATTGTAAAGCTTGCGTTGTTTTATTTTCGTTCGTAGAATTCTCGTTATAATAAAGATCCGAATAGGAGATAATCTCTTTGTAAAAAGATTTCTCACCCAAATCCAACACACAATCAATTAATCGGCGATAGCCCAAATCAAGATCATTGTGTTGCAAATGATTTTCTACTTCGTTTAGTCGTTGGTTAAATTCATTCATAGATTGATTATTAAATCATTACGAATATAACAATCCTTTTCTACAAATAAAATGGCTAATTGTAGGGAGATTTCAGTTTCAACAATTTTTGATAAACTATCTTAATTACTTTTTAATTTATTGTTTAGCAATATTTTATAATTAACAATTTTAATTTTCTTAAATCAATTTAGTTCTAAAATCATCATTATTCACAAGTTTTAATAAAGTCTATTCATAACTTTTTAATTCATTTATATTGAATAGTTTACTATTAACAATTTGAGTAATTAATCAAGCAATAAACATTTTTTTTATAACTCAGTTGAAAAGTAGTTAATTTATTAAATAACAAGTAATTACTATTAACAATTATCAAAATGAAATAAACTCAGTTTCTTATAAGGTGTGATCCTGAAACGAGTTCAGGATGACTTTAAAAGTCACAAAAAAAGCCGAGCAAATGCTCGGCTTAATTTTTCTACTATTTTAAGTATTTTTTTCCCTTTCTTATTTTAAAATTGCAGCAACTCCTGGTAATTCTTTACCTTCCAACGATTCTAACATTGCGCCACCTCCTGTAGAAACGTAGCTTACTTTGTCATCGTAACCAAATTGTTTTACGAAAGCAACAGAATCTCCACCACCAACAAGCGAGAAAGCGCCGTTTGCCGTAGCTTCAGCAATTGCATCACCTAAAGCAATAGTTCCTTTTGCAAAATTTGACATTTCAAAAACACCTAAAGGACCATTCCAAAGAATTGTTTTCGAATTGTTAATTACATCTGCAAAAACTTTTGACGATTCTACACCAACATCCATTCCCATCCATCCATCAGGAATTTGATCAGAAGGAACAGTTTGTGTATTTGCATCATTACTGAAATTATCAGCAATTACATTGTCAACTGGTAAATAAACTTTTACATTATGTTTTTTACATTCAGCCAAAATTTCTTTCGCTAAATCTAATTTATCATCTTCTACCAACGAATTTCCGATTTTTCCTCCATTTGCTTTTACAAATGTATACGTCATTCCACCACCAATAATCAAGTTATCAATAACTGGTAAAATATTGTTGATAATCGTAATTTTAGAAGACACTTTAGCTCCTCCAAGTACCGCTGTTACAGGTTTTTCTCCGTCTGCTAACACTTTATTAATAGCTGTTAATTCTTGTTCCATTAACAAACCAAAACATTTATTTTCCGGGAAAAATTCAGCAATAATTGCAGTCGAAGCATGTGCGCGGTGTGCAGTTCCGAAAGCGTCATTCACATAAATATCTCCAAATTGAGCCAATGCTTTAGCAAAATCTTTATCACCTGCTTCTTCTTCATTGTGGAAACGAACATTCTCCAATAATAAAACTTGGCCTGGTTTTAGATTACTAACTTTTTGTTTCGCATCATCGCCAATAACATCATTTGCAACGATTACTTCAACGCCAAGAATTTCTGAAACTTTTGATGCAATATGTTTTAATGAATATTTGTCATTGAATTCGCCTTTTGGACGTCCCAAATGACTCATTAATACAACAGCGCCACCATCTTTCAATATTTTGTCGATCGTTGGTTTTGCAGCTCTAATACGTGTATCATCTGTCACATTTAAGTTTTCGTCTTGCGGAACATTGAAATCTACACGAATCAATGCTTTCTTGTTTTCGAAATTGTAGTCGTTGATTGTTTTCATATTTTGATTTGAAATTTTGAACTACACAAAAGTAATCAAACTTTCATTTTGAGACTTAAAATCATTCAACACAATTTTCAACTATTAACAATTCATAATAATATATATAGTTTAATTAATTTTTAAATTTTTAAAAAAGAAAAATATGTTATTATTATTAGCACTGTTAATATGTGGATAACTAAAGTGAGATAAATTTTATTTAATAGCAATTAACAAGCTATTATTTGTAATTTTGTTTTGTAATGAAAGAGTTAGATATTCTATCAACAATTTATCATTTTGGTTGATAAACAACTTTTGTTAAAAAGAAGTTTTGTGAAAACTATTCATAACGGTGTGTAAATCTTTTATGCCAAAATGAAAACTTTTACTTGACTTGTATTGATTTATTTCTAATTGATTTTTTGAATCAGATTTCCAAATTTTTCTCTCGAAAAGTTATTAGTTTTATTCAATCATCTTTTAACAAGTTGTTACTTTTACTTAACATTTGATTTACAATTATTTAAACAAAAACAACAAAAACACCTGTTAATTAAATGAAAATTGCAATCGGAGCGGACCATGCTGGGTTCGATTATAAGGAGAAATTAGTACCCTTTTTAACAAGTCAAGGATTTGAGGTTGAGGATTTTGGTACGTTCTCAACAGCGAGTGTTGATTACCCTGATTTTGCACACCCAACGGCACAAGCTGTAGAAGATGGAAAAGCAGATTTCGGAATTTTGATTTGTGGTAGTGCGCAAGGCGTTACAATGACTGCAAATAAACACCAAGGAATTCGTGCTGCATTATGTTGGATGACTGATATTGCAAAGTTAGCTCGTCAACACAATAATGCAAATGTGTTAACATTACCTGCACGCTTTATTGCGTATGAATATGCAGAAGAAATTGTAAATACATTTTTAGCAACAGAATTTGAAGGTGGTCGTCACCAAGGGCGTGTAGATAAAATTGCTTGTTCATACAACGGATAATTTTATACATCTATAATAAGATACAAAATCGGTCAATTCGTAAGAGTTGACCGATTTTTATTTTAAAAATTAAATTTAAAACTATTATAAAGTTTAAATTGTTAAGTATAAATAATATTTTAGATTTTAAATTAAATATTTTTAAACCAATTTAAGTCAATAGTAAATTTATTGATTGTAGCTGTTCTACTTTTACATCAGTTAAAAAAACAAATCATTTAAAGATTAAAAGATGAGCAGAGCATTATTACGTAGAGAACAAGCAATCTCTTTTGTAAAAGAAGAATTTTCGAAAGGATTACAAAAAGAATTAAACATTATTCCAGTTTCTGGACCATTGGTAGTTTTGGATGGAACAGGTATTAATGATGATTTGAATAGTATCGAAAGACCTGTAAAGTTCCCTATAAAATCTTTGAATGATAAAAATGCGGTGGTTGTGCATTCTTTGGCAAAATGGAAACGTATTCGTTTGAAAGAATTGGAAATTGAGCCAGGCGAAGGAATTATAACAGATATGCACGCTTTGCGTCCGGACGAGGATTATTCGCCAATTCATTCTATTTATGTTGATCAGTGGGATTGGGAAAAAGTAATTGTTCCACAAGATCGTCAATTGGATTATCTTTTTTCGACAGTAAAATCAATTTATGAAGTTATTAAACAAACGGAGCAAAATGTAGAGGCGAAATATCCACAATTGAAAGCTGTTTTACCAGAACAAATTACATTTATTTCGTCTGAAGATTTACTACAAAAGTATCCAACATTTACGCCGAAACAACGTGAAAATGCAATTTGTAAAGAATTTGGAGCTGTTTTTATTTATGGAATTGGAGGAGAATTGAGTAATGGAGAATTACACGATGCACGTGCCGCTGATTATGACGATTGGAGTACAGAAAACAGTGCTGGTTTTAGAGGTTTGAACGGTGATATTTTAGTTTGGAACCCTGTTTTAGAATCTGCTTTCGAGTTATCCTCGATGGGAATTCGTGTGGATAAAGAAGCTTTGACGAAACAATTAGAAATTAGAGATTCTTCGGATCGCAAGAACTTATTATTTCACTCAATGTTGTTAGATGATCAGTTAACAGAATCAATTGGAGGTGGAATTGGACAATCTCGTATGTGTATGTTTATGTTAAAATCTCGACATATTGGCGAAGTACAAGCAAGTATTTGGGACGGAAAAGTAAAAGAAAAATTAAAAGAAGAAAGCATCGAATTATTATAAATGAAAAAGCAGTTTCAAAGTCTTGAAACTGCTTTTTTTGTGTTTTATATTGAAATTAACAATGTTTATAACTGTTTATAATGGTTGTTAATTCACTTTAAATAAAATATTTATACTTCATTTAAATTGTTAACTAAGAAATACGTTCGTTTTTCTTTGCAATAAAACTATCATAGAATTTTTTGAAACCATGATGATTGATTAAATAGAAATATTTAGGAAATAATCGATTCAATTCGTATTGAATTTGTCTTGGAAATTTAGACTTTCTTAAACTGCGATCAATCTGAATTTGCGTTTCTACTGGAGCTGGTTTAACAAGCGATGGAAGAAGATTATATATTCTTAAATCAAATTCCCAAGCATGCTGTAAATCACAATCAATAGGACGTTGAATTGTAGGAAGCGGCGTTTTAATTTTATTCAGAAATTTTTCTGCTGCTTTTCTTGTCCAAATTGCAGCAATTGTTGTGATTGGAATACTTGTTCCACAAGCTGCAATTATATATTTTTGGTCAACATCAGCTATTTTGATATGTTTTCGTTTTCTATTAAACAACTTCAAAACATCCCAATGATCTTTTACTTTTAGATCATCATATTGATTCATCGCTTTTTCTACAGCAGATTTAAAATCATCAACCAAAATTGCATCATCTTCTATAATCAAAGCAAAATCATTTTCAGAAGTCAAAAAAGTTTCTAGCGTTTTCACATGACTCAAATAACAACCAATTTCTCCAGGAACTAAATCGCGGTCATATTTATTTTTTACTTTATAGGTTGACGAATCCAAAGTTTTGGCATCTACAGCAGAAATTCTTTCGTAAGTAATCTCACATTTTTCGAATTCTTTTTGCATCAATTCAAGCCGATCTATAGCTCGATCAAGGTTAATTAAGTAGGTTTGGTATAATGGTTTAGTTTTCATTCAATTAATTATCAATGCAAAAATAGTTTTTTTGGCTCAATTTTCGCAATAAATCAAAACGTTACAAGTAATCTTATCCTTTCCGTAACATAGAATTGGCTGTAAATTGTTATTTTAGAAAAAGGATATATTACCTTTGCAGTGGTTATGTTGTTTATTAACATCTTATCAATAGTTATTAAAAATAATTTGATAATCAAATAATTAAGATGTTTATTTATTAACTATTTTAAAATAAATCTCGAAAAAACAAGAAGAGATTTTACAGAAAACAAATTATGCCAAGAAGAAATTTTAAAAATACAAAGGCGAAAAAAGACAAAAACATAACAAAGTTTACGAAGTCTATCATCGAAGTTTTATTTCAAAATCCGAATAAACCTTTAAATTATAAACAAATTGCAGCAGCTTTAAACCTAACAAATCGAATTGATACAGAATTATTGATTAAGAATTTGAATGTTTTATTAGCTGACAAAAAGATTTCTGAAGTAGAAAGAGGAAAATACAAAATCAATGCGACCAATGATTATATGGTTGGGATTGCGGATTTGACTTCTTCGGGAAGCGCTTATATTATGATTGATGGTCTTGAACAAGATGTCTTTGTACAAAAAGGAAAAACGCGAAATGCCTTAATGGGCGATACGGTTCGCGTATATGTTTATCCAAAAAAACATGCCAATCAATCGAGAGCAGAAGGAGAAATTGTAGAAATTGTCGAGCGTAATAAAACTGAATTTACTGGTATTTTCGAGTTAGGAAAAAACGGAAATTTTGGTTTTGTAACGATGCAAAATGGTAATCATGATTTCTTTATTCCGAAAGAGAAAATTAAAAATGCTCAACCAGGAGAAAAAGTTGTGGTTCGATTAACAAATTGGCCAGAAGGATCTAATTCACCATTTGGTGAAATCACGCAAGTTTTGGGTAGTCCAGATGATACGGATGTAGAAATTCATGCTATTTTGTTAGAATACGATTTGCCAGCTCAATTTCCAGAAGAAGTAGAAGAAGAGGCAAATCAGTTGGATACTTCGATAGATGAAGCTGAAGCAGCGCTCCGTAGAGATATGCGAAATGTAACGACATTTACAATCGACCCGAAAGATGCCAAAGATTTTGATGATGCTTTATCAATCCGAAAATTAGAAAATGGAAATTGGGAAATTGGTGTTCATATTGCCGATGTTACGCATTATGTTCGTCCAGGTTCGTTGATTGAGCAAGAAGCATACAAACGTGCAACTTCTGTTTATTTAGTGGATAGAGTAGTGCCAATGTTGCCAGAAGTATTGTCGAATGTAGCTTGCTCTTTACGTCCAAACGAAGATAAATATACATTTTCCGGTGTGTTCGAAATGGATGATAATGCGAAGATTGTAAAAACGTGGTTTGGCCGTACAGTAACGCATTCAGACAGACGTTTTACATACGAGGAAGCACAAGAAATTATCGAAGGAAAAGACGGAGATTTTAAAGATGAAATCTTGACTTTAGATCGATTAGCAAAAACAATGCGTCAAAAACGTATGAAATATGGAGCGGTTAATTTTGATAAAGTTGAAGTAAAATTCGATTTAGATCAAGCGCATAATCCGCAAGGAATTTTCTTCAAAATTTCGAAAGATTCGAATAAATTGATTGAAGAATTCATGTTGTTATGTAACAAAAAAGTTTCAGAATTCATCAGTTTAGATAAACACGGAAAAGAAAATGCGAACACGTACATTTATCGTGTTCACGATGATCCGAATCCAGATAAATTATTAGATCTTAAGAATTTTATTCGTCAATTTGGTTACGAATTAGAAATTGGAGATCGTAAAACAACTATTAATTCGATGAATAAATTGTTAGCAGAAGTGAAAGGAAAACCAGAAGAAAATATGGTTGAGACTTTGGCTATGCGAACAATGGCGAAAGCAAAATATACAACAGAAAATATTGGACATTACGGTTTGGCGTTCGATTATTACACACATTTTACATCGCCAATTCGTCGTTATCCAGATATGATGGCGCACCGTTTATTGCAAGATTATTTAGATGGTAAAAAATCTCCTGCAGCGGCTGTTTACGAAGACAAAGCAAAACACTGTTCATCTCGTGAGAAAATAGCGGCAGAAGCAGAACGTGAGTCAATCAAATACATGCAAGTAAAATACATGGAGCAATTTGTTGGCGAAACTTTTGATGCATTTATTACAGGTGTACAAGATTATGGAATCTTTGTTGAAATTCCAGAAACGCGTTGCGAAGGTTTGATTCGTTCTCGTGCTATGAAAGGTGATCATTTTGTTTTTGACGAAAAAAATCATGCATTAGTTGGAAAAAGAACTAAAGTGAAGTATCAGTTAGGAAGTCCGGTTAGAATCAAAGTTTTAAATGCAGATTTAATCAAGAAGCAATTAGATTTTGAATTGGTTGATGCTTAAGTTTCATATTTTAGACTTATCTTGCAGACCTTAATTATGTTATGGAAATAATATTTTCGGCCATACTAATAGGTTTTTTGTTAAGTACAATTCTTATTGGACCTGTATTTTTCTTACTTATTGAAACCAGTTTGCGTAGAAGTTGGAAAACCGCTGTAGTTCTAGATTTAGGAGTTATTGCAGCTGATATTTTGTGTATTGCAGCAGCCTATTACGGAAGTAAAGATTTTACAGATTATGTGACCAATCATCCAAAGTTTTACCGCATTTATATCATTGCAGGTTTCTTTGTATTGATTTACGGAATTTTTATGTATTTCTCTAAACCAAAGCTACATATAGAAGGCGAAGCGGGATTTGTAAGCAACAATTATTTGAGAACGTTTATCAATGGATTTATCATGAATTTGTTGAATATCGGTGTCATTGTTTTTTGGTTTGTAATTGTCTCTTCAATTATGATTCAATATCCAAATCCAAGCGATTTTATGCTCTATATGGGAGTTGTTTTGACCACCTATTTTGTAATAGATCTGGGAAAAATATTTTTGGCAGGAAAGCTTCAAAAACGTTTTACCGATCAAAAAGTATTTATGGTACGAAAAGGAGTCGGAATTTGTCTTTTAATCTTTGGATTAATCATTATCCTAAAAGGTTTCGGATTCTTTAAAGAAATCGATCAAAAAATAGAAAATCAGCTTATTAACCAAGAACAAACAAGTTAGAAATATAAATCCGATCGAGATTCTTGATCGGATTTTTTTATAGAAGATATTTTCCAGAATCCTTATAATTCCATGTTCTTACTTTCATCAAGTCAGCAATTGTAAAGGTAATTTTTTAATAAATGATTTTTTATATTGGTTTAAATTTAGTTACAAATAGATGTTTCTATTTTAGGGATTTTATATAATTTTAATACTCTATTTTTATTACTAATATTCATAGTTGTATTGTGTAATTTGGTAGAAACCTTGATACATTCTTTATTTTGAATAATTTTATCCAACGCAATGTCTGTAAATTCTATATCTTCAGATAATTTCTTATTGATAACGAGAATACTATTTTCTTCAAAATCTATTTTAGGAATAGGAATTCCGGGAAACCTGGTTAAGTTTAATTGTTTATAAATTTTTGTAAAATCTTGTATGTCAGTTATAATTTCTATTTCTTGATCTGTTTGTAATGAATTTTCTTTGAGCATTAAAATTAATTCATATTGAATTTCTTTTTGTTGAAAATTTTGTTGTTTAGTGTTTACAGAACAAGATAATAAATTAAGAACTATCAATATTGGTAAAAAAAATATTTTTCTCATAGCTAAATATGATAAAAAATTCCAACTGAAATTTATTTTCAGTTGGATTTAAGTTGTTTGGTTAAAAATTATTATTTAATGATGATTTTGTTAGTTTGTTGTTGTTTTCCATCATCAGTTTTTACAATATAAACTCCTTTAGGTAAATGTCCTACTTCTACTTTTATCTCATTAGAGAAGTTTGTTGTGTAATCTTTGCTATATACAGATTGTCCTATAATGTTTAAAATATTTACATTTACTTTTGATGCACCAGCACTTAAACGAATGTAGAAATTTCCATTACTTGGATTAGGATAAACTTTTACTTCATTATTCGCTTGAATGTTAGAAATACTTAATTTTTCAGATTTTATTGTACAAAATTCAACACTTAATTTGTTAACTGTTCCTTGGTTAGAAGGTGATATATCTGCTAATCTAAAATAATATGTTCCATTTGCTGGTTCATTATAATACTTCGCTAAATCTGTTCCAATAGCTGTGATTTTTGCACCTGCTACACCACAGTTTTCGAAAGTGTTTCCTCCATAGCTATTGTATTCATAAGTCATATTTGGCTTTCCTGAACAATTCGCATAATTCAAGAATTGATATCCTTTATCAACATTTTCTTTTCCCATCAAAAAAGCAAGTTCACCTTGGTTTGCGTGTGTAATATCTGTGTGGATAGAGAAATTTTCAATATTTCCATTATAATTGTCAATTGTAAGAGCTGGTAAATTTAGAATTCCTGCATTTTGCCCTGTCATATCAGGTATTGTTAATGGAGAAGAAATTACATCATATGTTTTACATACCAATTCTATTGATCTATTAACAGCAACGTTAGGACTTGCTGCATAGAATATATTATCTACAGCTTCTACAATAATATTTGCTTTAGATGTCTCAGTTCCTTCAGGAATTGTTACAATTGCAGAACCTGTGTTAGGTACATTACTTGCTAATATTGTATATGCATCTTCTATTGTGTTAACATTCGCTTCAAAATTAAGTAATTTAATAGCTACATTTTTGACATTAATATTACCACTGTCTGTTCCTGCGACGTCCCATTTCACTTCAAAAGGAGTTCCTGCTTTTATAGATTGATTAAGGTCAATATTTGTAATTTTAAAAGGTCCTTCTTCTTTTACAGAAACTTTTACTTTCTCAGATGCGATTTGTCCTTTAAGCTTCGACGTGCCAAAATCTATCAGATCTCTTGCTTGTAATGTAAAATTCATATCTCTTGCAATATCAGATACTGTATTCCAAGTAGAATATAACTGTCCCTCTGCAACATTTAATATTGGTGGGAAATAAGCTATTGGTGAACTTTGATGTTGATAAACTCTAAAGTTTGCTCCTTCTGTGTTGTTTCTGCTTGTATCAACCCAATTACCTGTATATTTTCCTAATAAAGGGTCTGATTGTTCCCAAGAATTTGAAATAAGAAAATCAGGACTTTCTGCATCAGATACTGTTCCTTTTAACTTAAATGCTGTTCCTTTAGGAATATTATATTCGCTTTTTTCTACTGTAACTACAGGAGGTGTATTATTATTAGGTGTAAAAACACCACAAGAAGTTGTTGCTAAATAATCATTAATTTGTTTAAGATTATGGTGATTAAACTGAGAAACAAAATCAGGTACAACATCATGAGTTCCAGTAACACCTGGGTATCCCATTACAGTAACGCCACTTCCTGTTTCTACATTAGCTCCAGTTTCCTCTGCTCTTGCGTGAACGTGATTTGCTCCAAATTGATGACCTAACTCATGTGCAACTATCATAGCCGCCTTGTACGCTGAATGACCTACATTTCCTGCGTAAGTAGAACCTTTTACACTATTATTACAAACACTTCCTATTAATCCTGCTTTACCGCCATTTGTTTTTCCTGTCAAAACAATCCCTACGTCATAATTTGCAGAACCTATTTTGTCGTCTAATATTTTTTGGGTCAAATCATTTAAGTTTGTTACTTCTATTCCCAGAAAATTGAAAAAATAATATTTATCATCTTCTTTTGTTAGAATAGAAAGTTCATCTGTACCATCAACTAATTCTAATTCTATGGCTAAATCTATACCATATACAAAATTCACAACATTAAGAACATTTGCGATAGCTAGCATAGAAGTTTCTTTAGTAGGTATTTCACCTTCTGCTACTTGAGATTTATTAAAATCAAAATCTGTAACTACACCTATTTTATATTTTCTTACTCCTAGAGGATTGTTGTTGCTAGAGTTAGCTGTTTTTGCTGCTAAGAATGTTTTTAAATTCTCTTCAGAACCACACTCAAAATTTCCTAAAATACTACTTTCCTTAGATGTTAGAATTTCGTAATTTCCATTCTTTTTTTCAATAGAATAATTATTGTTAGGAGAAAGAACTAATGCTGTTACTCCTTTAGAAGGAGAATAAGATAAAACAATTTTGTCTTGAGAATTATCTGAAGAATATCCTACATAAGTTTTGATGTTAGGATATTTTGCTTGTAATTCTGGAGATAATACCTGATTTTCAACAATAGTAAAAGTTTTTTGCGTTTTGTTCAAACCAGGGATGCTTACTTCGAAAGATTTCGATTTGTTTTGTAACGTACCTTGTAGTTGAGTTTCTAATCTTGATAGATTTACGGTTTTGATTTTGCTTGTAGGAAAACCTGCCGTTAAAACTTCATTTAGAGAATTACTTTGTGCATTTGCATTTGTGTAAAATAGTCCGAAGACTAAGCTTGTAGCGAGTAATTTTTTTTTCATTTTTAATGTTTTAATGTTTATCTAAATTAAGATTAAAAATTATAAAAAAAATAGTGAGGTATTAATTTAGAGAATAAACCTATGTAGTTGATTTAAAATGAATAAAATTTACACAAAGGTTCTTAATTAAGAAAATATTAACATAAAATTCGGTTACTCAACATAATTTTATTAGCTACTTTTTTCTCTCTTTTAAAAGATTTGTTTGTTGGTAATTACAAAATCAATTAAAAAAGATAGAATATTAAAAAATCGTTTACAATTTTCACAAGAAATTTATCTTCTTTTTCTGATTTTTCGATTTTAGAATTCTTTCGATGTTTTTTTATCGTTTATTTGAAAACGTGAAGATTCATTATTAATACTTCATTTAACATTTAATTTTAGGAATGCTAAAAGAAGTATTAATACTAATTTATCTTTCTGTATTTATATTTTCCTTATAGTAATGATTTACCAGAATCCTTATAATTCCATGTTTTTACTTTCATTAAATCAGCAATTGTAGAGGCAATTTGATTGAGATAAGTTTGTTTTTGTTTGAAATTTTTAGGATTAATTCCGTTTCCAATCAGCAAAATAAATCCTTCGTCAGAACCTTTTACTTCATCATTGTGATCAGTCCACTCGTTTCCATTTCCACGCCCGTGATCAGTTGTTATAATAATAGTTGTTTGATCTTTATAGAATGGATCGCTTTGGACATAATTCCATAATTCTTCAATCATACGATCGTTGCGGTTTATCGAAGTGATATATTGATCGTAATCTTCATCATGTCCGTAATCATCAGCTTCTCCATAACCTATAAAAAGTAATTTAGGTTTCTGATTTTTCATGGCTTCTAAGGCAAATTCGTGCGTAAAAATATCAAATCTAGTTCCCCACCATTGTTTTGGCGTTTCTAACTGAAAACGTTCGATAAGCAATTCTCGTTCAGATTTATTTTGATTAAAACTATTTTGATATCCAGCATTTACAAACAATTTAGAACGCTCTTGATTGAAAATATTAGTATACATTCTCCAGCTTCCAAAAGCCATTACTTTATTGTTTAAATTCTTTTGCTGATTTGCAATTTCAAAAACTGAAACATTAGGATTCGGAATATCTTTGTTATTTTTAATTCGCTCATCATCAGATTTTCCTGTAATTATTTCGTTGTATCCAGGATAAGACCATAATCTTTTGTTGGTAAGATTAACAAAATTTTGTTCATCACGATTTCCTAAAATAACTCCTTTTTCTTTAATTGTTTTCCATGTAAATGGCATCAATAATTCGCGACGTTTTATAGAATCTTCTGTCCAATATTTTTCATTAGTTTGAACAATAAGTGAGTTGTATTTTTTATCATTTAAAATTGATTTTTCAACTCCACGAAAAACTTCTTTCCAACGAACACCATCCAACGTAACCAAAATAACTTTCGGTTCTTGAGCAAATAAAAAATTTGAGAAGAAGGCAAGAATAAGAAATGTATACTTCATGTGATTTTAATTTCTTATAAAAATAGGAAAAGCATCGATATGATGCTTTTAAAAATATTATTTTTCTAACTTATCAACGATTTGTTGATAAACTTCTTCGGCGCTCAAATTTTGAAAATAATCATAGTTTTTAAACTTTTTTGGATCTTTTCCGAAGATAGAAGTCGGACGAATTTTCATCGATTCGTCTTGTATCACATCATTCATAGATTGTCCATATCCCAAAAATCCGGCAAACGGATGCGTTCCACCCCAAATAGAAATCGTGCGCGTTCCCATCAACGAAGCTAAATGCATATTTGCGCTATCCATAGAAATCATTACTTCTAATTTAGCAATTGCTTGTAATTCTTCTTCAAAAGAGATGGTTCCAGCTAAAGATTTGATGTTTGGATTGAAATTTTCCCATGTTTTTAATTCATCAATTTCAGGTTTTCCACCGCCAAACAAATAAATTTTGTACCCATTTTCAGTTAATTTCTTCGCTACGATTTTCATCTTTTCTATTGGATACATTTTACTTGTAAAGGCTGCAAAAGGAGCAATTCCAATTGATTTTGGTTCCTTAATCGATTTTGGTTCGATTTTATGCTTTAAATCGACGTTAAAACCAAGTTGACGTAAAACATCAGCATAGCGTTCAGTTGTTAATTTTAATTGCTTAAAAACGCGATTTTTTTGATTGATTAAAGCTCTTTTCTCTGTACGACCTTTGTCTAAAGTAGCGGTTCTTGTTCCATTAAGTTGAAACAATGTTGTAATTACTTTTGATCGGATTACATTATGAAAATCAGCAACATAATTAAAATTATATTGTTTTAATTCTTTGTATAATTTGAACAAGCTAAAAAAGCTTTTGTATTTTTTGTTCAAATCAACTGAAATAAATTTGATTTGAGGAAATTGCTTGAAAATATTTCCCATAAAAGGACGCGAAGCAACATAAACTTCGACATTAGGATTTTGTTCAATAAACTCTTGTAAAACAGGAGCAATCATTGTGACATCGCCCAAAGCAGAAAAACGTAAAACTAATAGTTTTTTATGATTCGTTTTCTCCATTATTCCTATTGTTAATTTCTTTTGCAACCATTTTCATTTGCTTTTCAAATTCTTGCTTAGATGCTTCAAAATATTGATCAGAATTTTCGGCATGTTTTGCAATTTTACGTAACGACTTTCGGTCACTTTTTATGAAAATTTCACCAATTTTAGATGCTTCTTCATGAGAAAAACCGTATTTTATTAAGATTTGTCTACCAACGTAAACAGATGAGAAAAAGTTTTCTCGATAAACTTCGTCTATACCATCTTTCAAATAATTATACGCATAACTACGATTTTTTGCACGAACAATAATTTCTAAATTCGGAAAGTTTTTACGAACAATATAAACTAATTTTTGATTAATTTCTGGAGGATCCAAAGCAGCTACAAAATATTTTGCATGTTCAGCACCAGCCGATTTTAGTAAGTTAACATTTGTTGCATCACCATAAAATACATTAAAACCTTGTTTGCGCATTTTCTCTACACGCTCGCTATCGTTATCCAAAACAATTGATTTTATTCCAGTACTTTTCAATACACGGCTAATTGTATTTCCAAAATCTCCAAAACCTGCGATGATAATTTGTCCATCAGCTGAATTTGGATTTATTTTATCGTTTTCAATGATTGTTTTTACTTTTGTTTTTACACCAAAATATTTTAGAATTAATTTCTCATTCAATACTAAAAGTAAAGGCGTAATCACCATTGTAATAGCTGTTGTTGCTAACATCAGATCGTACCATTCTTTGTTTAGAATATCTAAATTTCGAGTCAATGATAAGATAACAAAAGCAAATTCTCCGACTTGCGATAAAAGTAAAATGAACAGCCATTTTTGATCAAAATCAAATTTATGTTTGATTCCAATAAACCATAAAACTAATGATTTTATTAACATTATTCCAAATGTTAATCCAAGAATCATAAAAGGTTTATCTGCAATTAATTTGAAGTTAATCGTCGATCCAACCGCAATAAAAAAGATTCCTAATAATAATGATTTGAACGGCTCTATATCACTTTCTAATTGATGTTTGTATTCGTTATTCGCCAAAACAACACCTGCTATAAATGCTCCTAAAGCAGGAGAAATTCCAACTTTTTGCATCAAAATTGAAACTCCAATCACTAAAAGTAGGGCAGAAGCGGTGTAAATTTCTCGAACTTGTAATTGTCCAACATACTTAAAATAAGGTGTAATAATGTACTTTGCAATTACGTAAATAAATGTAATTGCACCAACAATAACTAAGGTTTTCATGAATGCTGGTCCACCAACTAACAAACTTTTAGAATCATCTCCAATGGATTGAATCAAAGAATCTCCGACTAAAAGTGGAATAATTGCCAAGATTGGAATTACCATAATATCTTGAAATAACAAAACAGAAAAAGTTGATTTTCCAATGCTTGTTTTGGTCAATCCTTTCTCGCTAAGTGTTTGCATAATAATGGCTGTTGAAGACATGGTTATTGCAAAAGCTATAGAAACAGCCAAAGAAAAATCCATTTTCAAGGCAAACATTCCGACTAAAGTTGCAATAATTATCGTCCCCAAAACTTGCATTCCACCAAGGTTGATGATTTTATTTTTCATCTTCCAGAATTCCTTTGGATCAAGTTCTAATCCGACCAAAAAAAGCATCATTACTACACCAAATTCTGTGGCGTGCATAATGTCTGTTCCGTCATTGCCAACAAATTTCAGCACATAAGGTCCAATTAAAACTCCTGCAATTAAGTAACCTAAAACTGAACCCATTCCTAATTTTTTGGAAATAGGAACGCAGATTACAGCGGAAAAAAGAAAAATAAATGCTTGGCCTAAAAAGTCGTTCATTATTTTATAAGGTTGATTAGATGATGCGTCTAACTATTATTTTGTTTTGATTGAAATGCAATCGCATAAAATTTGAATTGTTTTATCATCGCCAATAATCCGTTTGCACGTGTTGGAGATAAAAATTCTGATAAACCAATTTCGTTGATAAAATCTGTATCCGATTCTAAAATATCTTTTGGCGTTTGATGATTGTACATTCTCACCAATAATGCCGCAATTCCTTTTGGTAAAATAGCATTAGAATCAGCTTTAAATTCGATTGTATCACCGTCCAATTCTGCATCTAACCAAACAGAAGATTGACAACCTTTGATGATTTTATCATCTGTTTTTGCTTCCTCTGGCAAAGTATTTAAGCTTTTTCCTAACTCGATCAAATATTCGTAGCGTTGTTCCCAATCTTCAAAAAATGAGAATTCGTCTACTATTTCGTTTTGAATTTCTTTAATTTTCATACTACAAAGTTAGAAAGTTTTTGATAGTTTTTCCTCAAAAAAAGACGTTAAATAGCTTGATTCTTTTAGATTTCTTATTTTTGTGTTTTGATAAATTTCAATTCCCAAAAAATGAAGTACACTTTCATTGTTAATCCAAATTCTGGAAACGCAAAACACGATATTTCGCTCGATTTTTTACAATCAAAATTTGATTCTTCAGACGAAATTGTTTTGAAAGAAACTGCTTATCAATTTCATGCAAAAGAATTGGTGAAGGAGGCGATTGCAGAAAATTCGGATGTGATTGTAGCATGTGGTGGTGATGGGACAATCAATGAAGTGGCGAGTGCTTTGGTGAAAAAAAATATTCCGTTGGGAATAATTCCTGCTGGATCTGGAAATGGTTTGGCAACAAATCTTAATATTCCGAAAGATGCTAACAAAGCGATTGAAATTATCAAATCAAATGCTATTCACAAAATTGATGTTGGTAGAGTAGAGGACAAGTATTTTTTTAGCAATTTAGGTTTTGGGATTGATGCAGAAGTCATCAAAACGTATGAAGAGAATCAAAAGCGTACGATTACTGGATATGTTGATGCTTCTGTGAAAACCTTGTTGAATTATAAATCGAAATTGTTTCGTCTTTATATAGATGATGTAATTATCGAGAAGAGTTTTTATTATCTTTTCTGTTCTAATTCTAACATTGCTGGTTATGGGATCTCTTTTACACCCAAAGCTGATTTGTCTGATGGTGAATTGGATTTATTGATGATAGAAGATTTAGATGTTTTCGAGCAGTTTTATTTTTCGGTATTGGTTTTAGCCAAAAAGATTGATTTTTTGAACAAAGCAAAGTATCGAAAAGTTAAGAAATTTAAGATTGAAAGTTTAGATCATAATCCGATTACGTATCAGCTTGATGGAGAGATTCATAAAACCGATTCACTTCAAGTAAAAGTTAAGGTATTACCAAATGCTTTAAAAATCATTTTTTAAACCTTAATTATCTATTTAATTAACAATATAAATTGTACATTTTCAATCAATTAAAATGTTATTAACGTAGTTATAAACGATTTGTTTGTAACCAATTTCATCATCAATTTATTTATTAATCTTCGCATTCGTTGTAACTTTGATTAAAATTTTTGCAATGAATACGCCTTATAAAATTTTAGCAATCGATTCTAATCATGAATGTCTGAATAATGGACTTCGCGAAGTAGGTTTTATTGTTGATGAAGATTATACTTCGCCCAAAGAAATCATCGAACAAAAGATCAATGAATATGATGGAATGATTGTAAGGAGTAGATTTCCAATTGATAAAGATTTTTTGGCAAAAGCAACGAATTTAAAGTTTATTGGTAGAGTAGGGGCAGGCTTGGAGAATATTGACGAAGAGTTTGCTGCCGAAAATAACATTGTTTTATTTAATTCTCCCGAAGGAAACCGTGATTCTGTTGGTGAACATGCGATTGGTATGTTGTTGATGTTGATGCATCATTTGCGTAGAGCTGATAACGAAGTTCGTAATGGAATTTGGAAACGCGAAGAAAATCGTGGAGATGAATTGAAAGGAAAAACGGTTGGAATTATTGGTTACGGAAACATGGGAAATGCTTTTGCGAGACGCTTACAAGGCTTTGAAGTCAATGTGATTTGCTATGATATTTTGCCAAACAAAGGAAATGAATTTGCGAAACAAGTTTCGTTAGAAGAATTTTTTGAGCAAGCTGATGTTGTAAGTTTACATACGCCACAAACGCCGGAAACGATGCAAATGATTAATGCAGAATTTATTTCTAACTTCAAAAAACCATTTTATTTTGTGAATACAGCTCGTGGAAAATCTGTTGTAACAAAAGATTTGGTCGAAGCAATTAAAACAGGAAAAATTTTAGGCGCTGCTTTAGATGTTTTAGAATTTGAAAAATCGAGTTTCGAGAAATTAGTTGCATCTGAATTACCAGAAGAATTTCAGTATTTAATTCAAGCAGATAATGTTGTTTTAGCACCACATATTGCTGGTTGGACACATCAAAGTAAAGTGAAATTAGCAGAATTTATCCGTGATAAAATAATAGATTGGAAGGATAATCAATAATAACTAAAGCTTAGAATTATCTAAGCTTTTTTTGCTCCATAAATTCCAGAAGCGCATCCAAAAAAGTATTCTTTGTATTGAACATTTAAATTATTTTTCTTAAAAATAGCTTCTACTTTTTTACANNACAACCATAACATTTTATAATCATCTGGATTTCCTAAAAATAGTTTGCCAAGAATAGGAATTATTTTACCTAAGTAAAAAGAATATAAGAAATAGAGTATACTATTTTGAGGTTTTGATATTTCTATAAATGTAAATTGTCCATCTTTTTTTAGCAAACGATAAACTTGTTTCGCTAATAAATCAATTTGAGATTCATTGAAAGTTTTCAGACCGAAAGCACACGTGATAATATCATATTCTTCTGATTTTAATTCATTTTTTAAAATATCATCTTGAAAGATTTCTATCTTATTTTGGAAAATTATTTTACCTTTTTTTCTTGATTTGTCAACCATTTCTTCTGAAAAATCTAACGCATAAAATTCTGCGTTTGGAAATCTATTTTTTAAATAAGACCAATTTTCGCCTAATCCTGATAGTAAATCAATTCTTTTA
>NZ_DKHL01000032.1:103203-187489 GCF_002453775.1 Empedobacter sp. UBA6745 | reverse complement strand
GGTTCCGAAATTTCGGAACCTTTTTTCATTTTGTAAGTTTTTTGTAAACTTTATACAAAATAACTGCTACTATAATAACAAGAACGATTTGGAGTAGAATCCAAAGTATAACATTAAATGTCGATTCGCCTGAAATTGATAGCATATATATGTCTCATGTGTTAACTGAATGCTAAAATATAAATTATTTTTAACATTTCGTTAATGATTTAAAAAAAGTTCTATTCATCATCTTGGTGTGTTAATTGATAACTTATCACATATCAATAGATAAGTTTTTTTTGCGCCATAAATTTGTATAAAAATAAATTACTATGAATTACCAAATATTTAAATCAGAATCAAGAGGAGGAGGAAATCACGGATGGTTAAACTCTAAACATTCTTATAGTTTTGCTAATTATTACGATCCAGCTCGTATTCATTTTGGTGCATTGCGTGTTGTAAATGATGATATAATTACTGGTGGTATGGGATTTGGAAAACATCCTCATGATAATATGGAGATTATTACAATTCCTACAAAAGGAGGAATTTCTCACGAAGATTCAATGGGAACTGGTTCTGTAATTGAGTCTGGGGATGTACAAGTAATGAGTGCAGGTACAGGAGTTTTTCATAGCGAAATGAATGCTTATGAAAACCAAGAAGGACATTTTTTTCAGATTTGGATTATTCCAAATAAAATGAATGTTGAGCCTCGTTATCAACAAATTTCTGTTCGTGAAGTTGCTAAAGAAAACGAATTATACCAAGTTCTTTCTCCAAATGCAGAGGATCAAGGAGTTTGGATTCATCAAGATGCGTGGATTTTCTTAGGAAATTATACAGAAGATAAACAAGAAACATACAAAGTACAAAAAGAAGGAAATGGTGTTTTCTTTATGGTTGTGGAAGGAGAAGTTGAATTTGATGGAAACAAATTAGGAAGAAGAGATGTCATCGAGATTAAAGATACAAATGAGTTTTCGTTTAATGTAACGAAAGATTCTCGCTTGATGTTAATCGAAGTTCCTATGGATATTTAGAAATTTTTTCAAGTTTTAGTTGTTTTATATATAGAGCAGATTTCAGAAATGGAATCTGCTTTTTTTGTTAAAAAAATATCATTATCAACACAAGTATTTAGTATATTTACTGCTTATAAAACTTTAACTCAAAACGTATTAATCTATACTATATGAAACGTTTATTCATCATTGCATCTTTCGCTTTAATGATTATCAGTTGTAAAAATGATAACATTGAAATTGATTCTACATCTGCACAAACTTTTAGTGAAACGGTAGACAAAATTTCGAAGGCTTTGCCTGTTATGCAACAAGATAAATTTAAGGAAGCTTTGCAAATTATTTTCGAGTACAACACAAGTCAATCAATGGATAATGAAGCGCGTTGGGGAATTGTACGTACGTTATTGGATGGAAAAACGGTAGATGAAGTTTTTGATATTGCAGAAAAAGTTGCGTTACAAAATAAATTTACTTGGAATAGAAATCAAGTTCCTTTGGTGAATGGAATTCCAAAACCAGGTGCAATTGAAACTGTAGAAACGCCTACTGAACCAACTTCTAATGTACAACGTTTTGATTTTAGTGTAAAACAAGATGATACAGGAATCTCGATTTCTCCATTCTTCTATAATGCGCAAGGAGAGGAAATACAGTTAGATCAAGCTGTAACAGCAACGATAGAAGTTTTTAATTCAGGTAGTATTGTGTACACATTTCGTTCGACAATCGATCCAAATTCAATGGATGATTTGTATAGAAAGAATGCAATTAATATTAAATATTCATCTTTAGATGCTTCTAAAATTAAAAGTGATCGTTTGGATATTTTGGTTCGAATTCCGAATTCTGAACGTTATTTAACGAATCGTAAAGCAGTAAAAGTTCCGTTGAATTTAGTTGGAGCTACAGAAGTTGTAGATTCGGCTGCGGTTGAAAGTACGCCTGCTCATGTGAGCAAAGAAGCAGGAATGGTAAAATCTCTTTCGAATCGTTTTATGACGAATTTATCGAAGAAGAATTATTCTGGCGCTTTTGCATTGACAAGAAGTGGAGAGTGGAATACTTTTCAAAAATTTTCTTCTGATGAAACAATTAAAAATTTAGAGCAAGCAACAATTAATGATGCAAAAGTGTTGGATGCTGATGAAAAAGTTGCATTAGTAGAAGTTCATGCAAATTTAAAAGACCAGTCTTCTAAGACGTATCAAGTGACTTTAGAAAAGATCAATAATAAATGGTTTGTGGTTAATTTTAAATAATTATAAACTTATTAAACATAAAAAAAGCGTTCAAATCTTGAACGCTTTTCTTGTTTTATATTGAAATGAATTATTGTCCGTTTGCTTCTTTAGCAGCGTCCGCTTTCATTTTTGCATTTGCAGTAATCGCAATTTCTACACGACGGTTTTGAGCACGTCCTTCTGCAGTTGTATTATCAGCAATTGGTTCTTCTAAACCTTTTCCTTTCGATGTTAAACGAGAAGAAGCAATACCTTTAGAAACTAAATAATCTTTTACAGATTGAGCACGTTTTTGAGATAATGGTAAGTTATAATTTTGAGAACCTACGTTATCAGTATGTCCAACGATTAATAAATCTGTATCAGGATATTCATTGAAAACTTCTACTAATTTATCTAAGTTAGATTTAGCAACAGCAGTTAAAGAAGCTTTGTTGTAATCAAAAGTAACTTTAGAGTTTTCATCTAAAATTAAGTTAATCCCTTCTTCCGTTCTTACAACTTCTGCACCTGGTAAAACTTGCTCAATTTTTTGCGCTTGTTTATCCATGTTGTTACCAATAACACCACCAGCAGCTCCACCTACAGCAGCACCAATTACAGCACCTAAAGCAGTGTTACCACCTTTACCGATATTATTACCTAAGATTCCTCCAATAACACCACCAGCTACAGCACCAATACCAGCACCTTTTTGTGTATTATTTGCATTTTGTACAGCTGTACAAGAAGACATCATAAATGATCCTCCTAATACAATTGCGGCTATTTTAGTATTTATTTTTTTCATAATTTCTAAGTTTTTTAAATTGTTGATTAACGTACGAAGTTATAAATCACTTGAGCAATTTTTCCGTTTGCATTGATATCTTGTACCAATTTCATCGAATTTGCATCAACATAATCTACACGCATTTTATATCCTGCTGTATTTTGTTTCGCTTTGATTCCTGTAACATCTTTGAAGATGAAATAAGTTGTAGAACCATCTTGTTGTAAATCCCAAATAATGTTAGCCGTTCCTGAAGGACAATCTCCACCTGCATTATTGAAAGTGTAAGTTCCTTTTTTGTTGTTTTGAACCAAGTTCCAAGTAGAACCTTCATAACATTCTGGATTTGCTGTGTCAAAAACTTTCGCAACTGCATCAGTAATTTTTACATTACCTTGTACCTCGTTTGTTGTTAAACCTTGGTAGTCTACATTTGTCAAAGTCCATGCACCTCTTACTTCTTTACCTGTTTGTATTTCTTGTTTTGCAACGGTTGTAGATGCACAAGAAGTTAAAAATGCTGAAGCGCATATCCCAAATAATAAAATACTTTTTTTCATAGCTATTTATTTTATCTATTATTAATCTTAAAAAACGGCTTTTATAAATTAGATTTAATAAAGTTTTAGAAAAAAAACGATTCCTAATACGTCTGATTAGATAATCATTCTTTAAAAACGCTTATTTTAATTTTCAGCTTTAATAATATAGATTAAAGACGAATATTGACCTGTTTTTTTAGCTTGAGTATTAGACTTCAAACCAATTCTAAGCGCATTGATAAAACCTAACTTATTACCTTTATATTTTTCAGATAGTAGACTCACATAAAATGAATCTAATTTCATCGGGTGGATAGATTCAATTTTCATACCAAAGTTGCTAAATAACTTTCGCATGCTGGTTTCTGTGAAATGCCATAAATGACGAGGTACATCATAAGCCGCCCAATGTTCACCATAATATTTAGCATCATACGATTGGTGGTTTGGTACAGCTATTACTAAGATACCACTTTTTGTTAAATGTTTCTTTAGTTCTGTAATTATTTCTTTCAGATTAGGGATATGTTCTAAAACATGCCACAAGGTAATCACATCATACTTTTCTGTATTCTGTTCTAATTCTGTAGAAGTAACTTTTTCGATTCCAACTTTTGATTGCGCAATTCGTCTTGCCGAATCATTTGGTTCCATTCCCAAAACATCGTAACCATTTTTTTGAAGATGCTCTAAAAAATCTCCAACGCCACAACCATAATCTAGAATTTTTTTACCAGTACCAACTTTATTAATCAATTCTAATTTATTATTTAGATTGATTGATTTTGCCATTTGATAAAAACGTTCGAAAATAGATTTCTTTCCATCGGTATGGGAAATGTAATTTTTACTTTCGTAATACTTTCCTAAATTTTCGATAGGCTGGGGGAGAGTATACAAAACTTCGGTTTCTGAATCTTCGTAAATCTCGAACTTTTCTCCTGTTAAAAAATAATCTTTTAAATCTAATTTCTTAATACCAGAAAATCCTTCTTTTGAAGGATTTTCTTGAGATGTTTCACGTGGAACATTTTCCATATTATCTTCCCATGTAAATTAATAATACACTTATGTCTGCTGGCGACACACCACTAATTCTTGATGCTTGCGCTACCGTTGCAGGTTTTATTTTTGTTAATTTTTGACGAGCTTCTATCGACATCGAACCAAAAACATGATAATCTATATCAGCTGGAATTTTTAGATTTTCCAAACGATGCAATTTATCTGCATTCTGTTGTTCTTTCTTAATATAACCTTTGTATTTGATCTGAATTTCTGTTTGCTCTAATTCTTCTTGATCGTATTCATTCGTTTCAATAAATTCTTTCACACGATTCAATTTTGTGAAGTCAGAAAGCTTTAATTCAGGACGAGAAATAACCGAAATCATTTTGTTTGGTTGTTTCAAAGGTGTTCCTTCACGCTCTTCAATTACATCATTTATCTCTTGTGGCTTGATAGAATTTTCTTCGAAATAATTAACAAGCTTTTCAGCTTTATCAAATTTTTCTTCCATTCTTCTCAAGCGATCTTCTGAGGCTAAACCAAGTTCAAAACTTTTTCGTGTTAAACGTTCATCTGCATTATCTTGTCTCAATAAGATACGATATTCTGCACGAGACGTAAACATACGATAAGGTTCTTCTGTACCTTTTGTAATTAAATCGTCGATTAAAACTCCTATATATGCTTCGTTACGATTTAAGATAAATGGATCTTTTCCTTTAATTTTTAACACAGCATTTATACCCGCCATCAAGCCTTGAGAAGCAGCTTCTTCATAACCTGTTGTTCCGTTAATTTGTCCAGCACAATATAAATTATCAATTAGTTTAGTTTCTAACGTATGTTTTAATTGTGTCGGTGGGAAATAATCGTATTCGATGGCATATCCAGGACGCAAAATTTTTGCATTTTCAAAACCAGGAACAGAACGTAAAGCTCTTGCTTGAATATCATCAGGCAAAGAAGTTGAGAATCCATTTATGTAGAATTCCATTGTGTGCCAACCTTCCGGTTCTGCAAAAATTTGATGACGATCTTTGTCTGCAAAACGATTAATTTTATCTTCGATAGATGGACAATATCTTGGTCCAGTCGATTTAATTGTTCCGTTAAACATTGGAGAACGATCAAAACCTTCGCGCAATAAATCGTGAACTTCTTGATTTGTATAGGTAATCCAACAAGAACGTTGTTTTGTTAATTTTGGCGTATTTGTGTAAGAGAATTTCGAAGGATTTTCATCACCTGGTTGTTCAACCATTTTCGTATAATCGATAGAACGACCATCTACACGAGGAGGAGTTCCTGTTTTCATTCTTCCAGCTTCGAAACCTAAATCAACCAATTGTTCCGTAATTCCAAAAGCAGCAGATTCTCCCATGCGTCCACCTCCAAATTGTTTTTCTCCGATATGAATCAAACCATTCAAGAAAGTACCATTTGTAAGAACAACAGATTTAGAACGAATTTTCATTCCCATTGCTGTAATTACTCCACAAACTTTACCATTTTCAATGATTAAATTTTTAACCATATCTTGAAAGAAGTCAACATTCTCTGTTCTCTCTAAAGATAAACGCCATTCTTCTGCAAAACGCATACGATCTGATTGTGCACGTGGAGACCACATTGCAGGACCTTTTGATTGATTCAGCATCTTGAATTGAATCGCAGTTTTGTCGGTAATAATACCAGAGTATCCACCTAAAGCGTCAATCTCGCGAACAATTTGTCCTTTTGCTATTCCACCCATAGCAGGATTACAAGACATTTGTCCGATTGTTTGTAAGTTCATTGTAACAAGAAGCGTTTTTGCTCCTAAATTGGCTGCTGCCGCTGTTGCTTCTGCACCTGCGTGACCACCACCAACTACAATTACATCATATTCTGATTGAAATATCATTTGATTGTAAACTTATTTTTCTTGTTAAAATAATAAATGTTCCACGTGGAACATTATTGATTTAGATAGCTACTAAATGTTTCTAAATATTGATTTTCTTTAGCAGTCATCAATTCTTTGTCATCTGGTTCTTTGTCCATATAACCAGCAAAATGTAATATTCCGTGGATAACAACACGAGCCAATTCGTTCTCAAAAGAAACACCATTTTGCTCTGCATTATCTTTGATTCGTTCGACGCTAATAAAAATATCACCCATCAATTCGTCTTCAATAGAATTATCGAACCCGATAACATCTGTGTAATAATCGTGGTCTAAATATTGTCGATTAATTTGAAGTAAGTATTCATCATCACAGAAAATATAGTTTAAATCTTCTAATGTTTTCCCTTCATTCTTCATACTCTCTACGATCCAATCTATCCAAGTTTGAGCATCTTTTAGCTCAAAATCTGTTTCGTAAAATAATTCTATCATTGTTCTAAAACCAGTAACCTAAACTTAAATTAAATAATCCTTTTTTTGTGTAAGGCGAATAACTCCAAATGAAATTTAAAGGTCCTAATGGACTATCGTAGCCATAGGTAACGCCATACCCAAGATATTTGTAATCTGTTAAACTTAATTGCTCAAATCTATCTGTGATATTTGCAATATTCATAAATACACTTGTGTAATGATTTTTCAAAATTCGAGCTTGTATATGAGAGCCAAACAGCAATTGATTGTCGCCAATCGCAGAGCCAAAAGGAAGCCCATAAAACTTGGTATAATTGAAAAAATCTTGTTCAACATAACCTCCGATATAAAACTTCTGAGGCAACGTTACATTATCGTTGAAAAAGGTTCCAAAGTTAGCAGTAAATCTGTAACTTAGGAAATTATTTAACGGAAAATTTGCCTCTAAATTCGATTCTAACAAATAGTTATTTTCAAACCCAGCTACATTAGAATCAAACAAATACTTGAAACTTCCATCAAATTTTAAACCACTCCGTGCAAAATTTGCATTATTTCGATTATCTGCTTTGACATACCCATACGCTTTCCAATAATAACCTTCGGATTTTGCAGGAAATTCGTCATTAGATGTAATATAATTATTCGTGAATACTTTCGCATATTGATGCTCTAATCCAACGCCAATCGCAAACTTTTCTTTGATCGTCGATTGAATGTAGAGTTGATTGATGTATTCTCTAAAGTTGTAATTTACTTTTTTGTAGATATTATCTGGACCGAATAAGTTTCTCAAATCAATTTCTTTGTCAAAATAATGCGAAAAAGAGTTGAAACCAATGCTTGGAAAATAACCATTATCAATGAAGAAATTGATGTTATATCGCGCATAATCTCCAACCACAACATCAGCAGATAGCACCGAGTTTTTGACAAATAAATTCTTTGAAGTGAAGTTTAAAAGTAATCCTGTTTTGAATAAATCATCGTAATGTAATCCAAAACGGATTGATTGTTTGGTCTTATTTTCTTGAACTTTTAACGTCAATAAATTCTCTTCATCGTTAATTTCTGAGATTTTATACGTGATATTATTGAAGTTTCCAGAAGCATACAATTTCGAAATTCCAGCTTTTAAATCATCATATTTTATAATTTCAGGAGTACGAATCCCTAGCTTACCTTCGATGTAATTTGTGTTGAAGTTTTTCAATCCTTCTACTTCAATTTCTTTCACTAAAACATAATCATCAAGTTTAATTTCGTTTCGAGTTTTGTTTGAAGCATGCTGTTTTTTTGCAATTTCTTTGAGTTGATCATATACTTTTTCTGATGCAATAAGTCCGCGATTGTAAATAGAATCTACTTCATCAAAACTTGTCACAGCATATTCTTTTAGCTCTGGTTTAATCAATAAATCAACTAGTTTTTTCTGTTCGTCCGTTTTTTTAACGATACTCATCGTCATAATTTGACTCAAAATATCAATAGCAGAATTTAGATCATCACGTTTTTGTAAACCATCACCCAATTCGACACCGATAATAATATCAGCCCCCATATCTTTCACTTCTTTCACAGGGAAATTGTTGACAACGCCGCCATCAACATATATTTTACCATCAATTGCGACAGGATCTAACATGGTTGGATATGCGCCAGAAGCCAAAATAACACGAGGTAAAAAGCCTGAACGAAAGACTTTTTCTTCTCCAGTTTCGAGATCGGTTCCGATACAGACGAAAGGTGTTGGAAGTTTATTGAAATCATCAATATCATGAACTGGACGCAATAAATAAGTCAATAAATCAAGCGGACCTTGTCCTTTTGAAATGGCATTAGGAATCGTTAATTTGAACTTATCAAAAGGTAATTCTAAGATGTATTTTTCTTTGTATGCTTTCTCGAAAAAAGGAATTTCTGCACGATCTTTATTTTGTGTAATCAACGAAGAAATATCCAATTGATGCATGATTTTCTCGAGTTCGTCAGGTGTATATCCAGCCGCATATAATCCGCCGATAATTGCGCCCATACTTGTACCTCCGATGTAATCAATTTTGATTCCAGCTTCTTCAATCTTCTTCAAAGCGCCAACATGTGCATAACCTTTTGCGCCACCACCACTCAATACCACACCCACTTTTAGACGCGTTGAATCGTTCTTTGTTTCTTGTGCAAAGGTCATGGTTGAAATAATGAAAATGAAAGCAAAAAGACTGCGCATAAATTGATCTAAATTGAGGAATAAAGATAGCAATTTTGAATCTAAGTTGTAGAATTGTTTAACTATTCTACATTATTTTCATAACAACTTAAATAATATGAAAACTTCGAAAAATTGGGAGAAAATGCTTTATTTGCTTTTAGAAAAGGCTTTAGTTTTTCTATTTGTGAAACAGAAAGTGGATATGAATCATAAATTTCTGTTGGATAATCATCCTTATTTAGGATAAAATCATTTAAATAAAAAAGAATCTGTTCAGATGTTATTTCTAATTCGAATTCATTGTTCAGAGAATCATCAGAATTACTATACTCTTCAATTAATCTAATTATTTTATCCATTTATTTTTTTTAAAAATACAAAAAAAGAGCTACTTTTCAGTAACTCTTTTAGTATATTATTCTTTATAATAAACGCGTTTTATACGTTGGGAAACCGAAGTTAAGACTTCATAAGGAATTGTTCCCAACCATTCGGTAACGTCGGCAATTGTTGGTGAGTTCCCAAAAATAGTCACTTCGTCACCTTCTTTGCATGGAATATCGGTTACATCAACCATCATCATATCCATACAAATGGTTCCGGTAATTGTAGCCAAATGTCCATTGATACCTACTTTTCCTTTTCCATAACCAAGTGAACGACGAATTCCGTCTGCATAACCAACAGGTAAAGTTGCAATTTTGGTATGACGCTCCGCTGTAAAACGACGACCGTAACTTACAGTTTCGCCTTTGTCAATCTCTGAAATTTGAGAAATTACCGTTTTGAAACGCACAACAGGTTTCAAATATTTCTCCATAAAATCGGTATATTCAGAGTAGCCGTACATCCCGATTCCTAAACGAACCATGTCATATTGATGCTCTCCATAAGCTACAATTCCAGGAGAATTTAATGCATGTTTGATTGGTTTTATGTTTAACGCAGTTGTAATTGCCATATAACTATTATCAAAACGTTCTAATTGATATTTCGCATATTCTTCTTCCTCTGGCATATCTGCAGTTGCTAAATGCGTGAAAATTGAGCGAACATAAACATGTGAATTATCTTTTAGAATTGCAATTAATTCTTCGAAATCATCTTCATGAAAACCAAGACGATTCATACCCGTTTCCATTTTTAGGTGAATTGGATAAGGTGAAGAAATTTGTTTTTCTTGTAGTTTCTGAATGAATAATTTCAAAACACGTAAACTATAGATCTCTGGTTCCAATTGATAATCGATAACAGTAGAGTAACTACTTTGTTCCGGATTCATGACGATAATTGGAATGGTAATTCCAGCTTCGCGCAATTCTTTTCCTTCATCTGCAATCGCAACGCCTAAGAAATCGACACCGTTATTTTGTAAGGTATTTGCTACCTCAAAACTTCCTGTTCCATAACTGTTCGCTTTTACCATGCACATCAATTTTGTGGTAGGTTTTAGCAATGAGCGGTACACATTTATATTTTCGATAAGGTGTTGCAAATTAATTTCGAGAACAGAATCGTTGGAACGTGTTTCTAATTCATTCGAGATTTTTTCTAATTTGAACGGACGAGCACCTTTTAATAAAATAGCTTCGTTGTCGACATTTTGATGTTTGAACTGTTCTAAGAATTCTTCAGTCGAATTGAATGAACGAACATAGGATTCAAATAAATGTTTGAACTGAGAAATTTTTTCTCCAATTAAAACTATCTCATCAAAATGATAAGGGTTGACTAAATCGGCTGCTTGTTGATATAAATCGTGGTCAGATAAGTTACTTTGTAAAATATCCGTCAACACCAACGATTTTTTGTCGCGCGGTTGTTGATTTAGTACATTTAAACCAATTTTTAATGAATTTAGATCAGAATTGAAGGTATCATTAATTAAAATTGAATGATTAATCGCTTCTTTAATTTCCAAACGCATTTCGATTGGTAGAAGTTGACTAAATTCGTTTTTAAGTTGTTTATAATCAATATTTAAACTAATTAAAGTCGTTAAGCAAATTAAACTATTTTTAATCGAAGCATCATCGATAAAAGGAATCGAATAGGTGAATTCTTGTTGATTATGTAAAATAGAAATTTGCGTATTAGTCTGATTACTTTGTATTTGCTTGATCTGTACAGTGGCAGAATTGGAGTAACCGTAAGTATATTTATCTGTTTTTGCTAAATGAGCGTTTTCAAGAATAGCTTGATGAACTTTTTCGTTTTCGATATTGAAAACTAATTTATCAACATGAGAAAATAGTTTCAGTTTTTCCTGAATCAATTCATCTTGATTTTTAAAATTCTCTAAATGCGCTTCTCCGATTTTTGTCAACACACCTATTGTTGGTTGAATAATTTCTTCGAGATTTTGCATTTCATTTGGCATCGAAATTCCAGCTTCGAAAATACCCAAATCGTTTTTCTCTTCCATTTGCAAAACAGAAAGTGCTGCTCCAAATTGAGAATTGTAACTTTTTGGACTACGAACAATCGAGAATTTTTTCCATAACAATTGATTCAACCACTCTTTGACAATCGTTTTTCCATTGGAACCGGTAATTCCGATCACAGGAAAATGAAATTGTTTGCGATGAATTTTTGCCCAATTTTGCAAAGCAAGTAGCGGATTTTCAACCTCGATAAAATTTGCATGAGGCAAATTTGTCAACGCTTTTTCTACGACAAAATTTCGAATTCCTCTTTGATAAGCATCTTGCAAAAACAAATGTCCGTCTTTTTGGTTTCCGTGAAAAGCAAAGAAAATTCCGTGAATTGGATTGACAATCATGCGCGAATCAAAGAAAATTTGATTGATGATTTCGTCTCCATTTCCAATCAAAGTACCGTTGATGATACTTGCAATTTGATTTAGATTATAAGTTTTCAACTTTATGTTTGTTATGTTCTTCCCAGAAAGCAACTCGGCTTAATGGTTCATATTCTAGTACTTCGCCAAGTTCTACAAGACGATCACTGTCAATTTTTCGGTGCGAATAATTGGCTAAATTTCCTGTACGAACGCAGATTGCATGCACTTTTGTTACATACTCGGCAGTCGCCATTAAATTGGGCATTGGACCAAAAGGACGACCTTTGAAATCCATATCCAAACCAGCAACAATAACGCGTTTGCCTTCGTTTGCCAATTGATTGGCTACGTCTACAATTCCTTCATCAAAAAATTGTGCTTCATCAATCCCTACCACATCGCAATCATCAGCCAATAATAAAATTGCTGAAGAATACTCAACTGGCGTTGATGTAATAGAATTTTGATTGTGTGAAACGACTTCGCGGTCCGCATAACGCGTATCTATCGTAGGTTTGAAGATTTCGACACGTTGTTTGGCAAATTCGGCACGTTTTAGACGGCGTATAAGTTCTTCGGTTTTACCAGAAAACATTGAGCCACAGATGACTTCTATCCATCCACTTTTTTTGTTATGATTAAAGGTATTTTCGAGGAACATAGTTCAAATAATTTAGATTAAAATGTGAGAACAAATTTACGGAATAAATTAGATGAAAGAAGTAAAAAGTAGATTAAAGCTCATCTTGAAACTTTAGATGAGCTTTAGTGTAGATGTATAGCGCACTTAACTTACTTTTATTTTGCCTATATAGGCTGAATTTGATGCAAATAAATTGTCTGCATTTACAAATGCCATCCATACATGTAGTTCTTTGTCTTGGTAGCGAGGTAATAATGTAAATTCATGTGATATATCTGCACGAATGCTTGTTGTTTGAAAAAATAGTGTCCCAACATTTAGATCATTATCTTCTGCTAATAAGGCTACCATGTAGTCTGTTTCGGCAATGGTTCCTGATGCATTGTCCGCCCAATCTATTACAATAGTAAGTGGTGTAGGAGAACTAATGGCTAGTGGTTGAGGATCGATTCCTTTTCCTTTGGAAAATTGGATTTGGTGATAGTTGGGAATGATTTCTAAGTTTTCCATATCGCATTGAAATGCATTGATAACGTTACTCATCGCAGCGTTGTAAGTAGATCGTAGACCTACTTTTGCACCAAAAAAAGCCTTAACGTATTCCCTGTAACTGGCAATAAAGAGTACGGCTTTGTTGAAGCGATCTTTGATTAAGGCTTGTTTTGGAGAGGGAGCTTTGGTTGATTTTTTAGGACGAATACGAGATATTTCGTATCCGTTGACATTTGCAATTACAATACGTCCTGTACGACCTGATGTACCTGAAATGATGCTGTCAATAACTTTACCCATAATTTTGTGTGTTTTAGTTAAACTTTGTTTTAATTGTTGTAGTGAATTTAGGTCAGAAATTGATATCTTTTTATAAGTTGTAAGGAAATGGAATGATTTGGAAGGGTGTGTACTGTTTTGAATAGTGTTGTACTTTTCTGCGGTGTCTGTTCGGTTGTTCTTCGGTTATGTGCCGTAACGCTTCGGTGTTTGTTCGGTGCTTGTGTGGTTGTGATGGAGAAATTGGGCAAAAAAAAAGAGCCTTGATAGGCTCTTGGTTATTTGATTAATTGTTTGAGGATTGCTTCGTATACTTCGTGTCGGAAATAAACGTTGCGTCCAAAGTAATTGTATGCTTTTAAGATTTTCTTTTTCCTATAATTGTATAATGTGCTTTTACAAATTTTTAGGTATTGTAGCACATCCCTTTCTTCCATTAGGTATAAATCTAAAGAACTAATGTTGCCATCTTCGAATGCTTGTTGCATTTTGTTGATTTCTTCAATTAATTGTTGAAACCAATTTACTGAGTTTAATGGTTGACTCTTCATAGTACAAGTTGTAAGACTTATATAAAATTAATCTATTATCTTATTGATTTTACATAAGAAGTGAATTGTCCCCCCAATTGTCTCCCTTAAAAATAATAATACTTGTGTGTTTTTATTGATTACGGAAGTGGTTTGTTGTAGCTTTTGAATAAAATAACC
The DNA here is from genome assembly GCF_002453775.1 of Empedobacter sp. UBA6745. Classification (NCBI taxonomy): domain Bacteria; kingdom Pseudomonadati; phylum Bacteroidota; class Flavobacteriia; order Flavobacteriales; family Weeksellaceae; genus Empedobacter; species Empedobacter sp. UBA6745. The sequence continues at coordinate 173,413 of NZ_DKHL01000032.1, read as the reverse complement.
ACATAGATACATAGAAATTGATGAATTTTTGATTTTAGTAATCAGTAGTTTATCATAGTTTATCATCTTTGATGAAAGTTATTGTATATTTATTTTACTTATCTTAGTGAGGAAAGGGATAGGAGGTGTTGAGTATGATGTGAGTGTGGTTGAGCTTATGGAAATTGTAAAATATAAGGATGGAATACAATGTTAATATATAAAAATAATTATGAAATTTCGATTTAACTTTTTAATATTCTCGGTATTTTTTTATTCGATAATTGCCTTAATCTATGTATTAAATTATGAACCATTTTTATTAACGAGAGTTGTTCTTCCTCTAATTTTTATTTTTCTTTTTTTATATAGAAATAAATTCACTTGGATTTTTTTAATTATTCTATTAGTTTCAAGTATAATAACATATACTTTACAATGTAATTATCCTATATCGAACTATCTTTACGGATATATGTGTAGGAGAAGACCTCTTGAAGTTTATATTTATCTATCTAAATATATTCCTCTAGATGTAACTACTTATTTTTATAAAATGATATATTTAGGATATTTATTTTTAGCTTTAATAATTTTAAATCTAAGAAAATATAAAAATATATATGGTTTTAGGTAAAAAAGATATTCCTGTAAATGAGATTATTTTAAATTAAAACTAATAACTTGTTTATACTTTTAAATATAATCACCACATAGATACATAGAAATTGATGAATTTTTGATTTTAGTAATCAGTAGTTTATCATAGTTTATCATCTTTGATGAANNGTTATTGTATATTTATTTTACTTATCTTAGTGAGGATAGGGATAGGAGGTGTACCTAAATGGAAAAAAGAGAAGTATTATGGGAGTACCCTTAAAATTTTGTTTCTTGTTTATTTTTATTATGTATTCTTGTTCATCATTACAGGATATTAATGATAAAACAGAATATAGGTTAGTAAATATTGATTCAACAAGTTATCAATATAATAAATTATTATTTTTAGAAAATAATTCAGAAGTTTATGTTGTTGTAATTCAGAAAAATAAAAATTGTTCTTTTCTTGAAGGAGAAACATATAGATTAAAATTAAAATCAAATTTACCCATAAATTATCCTAATCATAAAGATTTAAATTCTCAGTATATGTATCATAATGAAGTTGTCTATTTTATACAAAAAGATGCTACTAAATGGGGCTTTTATAAGATCGAAAATGATAAAAAGTATTGTAAGTAGTAAATAGAAATGAGAATTATTCAAAAAATATTAATAGTTATAAATATCTTAGTTGTATTTATAACTATTCAATCTTGTTTTACGACAACTAATTTAAAACAAGAGAAAATAGTAATTGATAAAAAATTATGTTTAATAAAGGCGATTCCTGGAGAAAGTAGAGCTCATATATTTTTTGTGTCTGAAAAAGGTGAATTGAGTTATTGTATTGGTCAGGTACTTAATTTTGAATATGGGAAATTTAATATAGATAGAAAGTATAAGATTAAGACTATTGCGTTAAACTTAAAAGAAATAGAAACATTAAAAGTTTCTTTTTTGAAAATTTCGGAAAGTTCTTTATATAAAGATACTTCTGTTGTAAAGGATAATTGGCAATACAGTCTATATTTAGATGGAATAAAGAAAGGATTTTGGTATTCAAACAATACGGAAATAATACCCAAAGAGCTAAAAGACATTACCTATATTATAGAAAACAAGATTAAAGTTTTACATGAATTACCAGGAACATCTTAAGACAAGATAGTGTTTCAGATGTGTAGTTGCACTAGATATTATTATAAATAAATTCACAATACCATAAAAAGGCAGACGGAGGTTTGCCTTTTGTTATTTTTAGTAAATCTTTTATTTTTTTATGGGAGATAGTTGTTCGCTTTTATAGTAAAGTAAAAAGTCTCACAACTTGTATGAGACTTTTTGAACTATTTCTTAATAATTGTTTTTTCGTTTATTGTACCCAAATCATCAACAAATTTGAAGTAATATAAGCCAGCTGGTAAAGTTTGTAAATTAACTTTAAGAGCAGTTGCATTTTTATTATTTCCTGATACAACAACTTTTGCATTGATATCATAGACAAACCACTCGTTAATACCAACTGTACTATTTATTTGTACAAAATTTGATGTTGGGTTAGGAGAGATGGTGAAAGTGTTTTGATAACTTAAATTATTCGAAATAGAAATCATATCTTCTCCCATTCCTATATAGGCTGTTAATTCTTCATTTTCTAAAGATATAAATTCATTATCCTTTGTACAAGGTTTTATATAAGCTCTAAATTTTGATTTAGCATTAAATCCAGGTTTAAGGAAAATACTATTTGATCTAAAAATAACATTTAAATTTTCATTGATAGGAGCACTTGCATTTATAATATTTCGAGATTTATATTCTTTTGAATTTATTATAGGATTCGTAATATTCATAACATCCTGACAAATAAAAGGAGCTGTTATGAATGTTTTTTCAGCGCTAAAAGTTCCTCTAATTCCATTTGAACATTTGGCTGCAACTTTCCAAGAGTAAGTTGTATTGGGTGCTAAATCAATGATAAGACGATTGTTTGTAGTTGAAGAAAAGCTTTTAGTCCCATTAGGAGTTGTTAAGAGTATTTCATAATCATTCGCACCTGAGACACTATTCCAAGAAAAATTAGCTTGCGAATCTGTAATATTATAATTTTGTAAATTCGTAGGGATTGGTAAAGAACATGGAATATTATTACTTGTATAATTTATCTGTATAGAGATGATTTTTTCCTCAGTAATATTTTGACCTTGCGCTGTTACATAACCATATATTGCTTTAAATTTGTATTCTGTAACTCTTGGAGTTGTAAAAGTGTGTTTAAAACCTAATGTTATTTTTACTTGCCCTCCTGGTTGTACAGCTTGTGTACCTTCAGGAAACTTACCTGTATAACCATTGTCTGTAGAAACAGGATGTATATTAGCTCCCATATTTGAAGGAAATCTATTATTAGAAAAAACAATTTCAACAAATCCAGTTTGACCATACGAAATTACATCGGATTTATTCCCTATAGTCACCTGAGAATATACTTTGAATATAAGTAAAAGTAATAAAAAACTAAATAATTTTTTCATAGATTATTTTTTAGTTTCTAATTCATTAATTCTTTCTTCTTGTTGAGCCATTTTTTTGTTTTGCTCAATTAGTAACAATGTCAATTCTTCTATTTTTTGTAAAAGAAGATTGTTCATTTCACCTACTTTTAATCCTTTTTCTTGAATTTCTTTTGCAGATGGAATACCTGGTAAATGATTGTTTTCTTTTACAAATTTTTCTACTTCTTCTAATTTAGGGAATTCATAATCTGCTTTTAACTCAGATTTTCCTGTAAAGTATTTTTGGAATACATAATCTGCAGGTACAGCCAGATCTACAATAATTTCTTCTGCATGTATTTTGCCTTTTACAGTTAGTTTTTCGTCAGGATTAGAGGTTCCAATACCTAATTTTCCAGCAGTTAAAACCATTTGTTCTGTGCCATTAGAAAAGAATTTCAAGCCATCCCATCCAGATAAGCCAACAACATTTCCTATTCTAGATAAACCATAATGAGCTACTTTTTGGTTATTATAATCGAATGTATTAAAAGTATTAAAACCTAAAAGTGTTCCATAAAAACTTGCATTTTGGCCATATAAATCTCCTTCTATTGCTGTTTTACCAACAATACTTACACCTTCAGTAAATCCTAAATGATAATTGATTACAAGTTGATTGTTAACAGGAGAGATGGCATTTTTCCAAACTAAGTCTCCATTATCATAGCGTCTTATTTTAAGATCACCAGATGAAGCTGATAAGTCAAAGGCGTTTGTATTGATTTGTGCAGATAAAGAAGATGCTCCAATAAGTGCAACTAAAGTTGATAATAAAATTTTTTTCATAATTGTTTTGTTTAATTTTTAATAAAATATTTTGATATAGGGTTTGAATTTTTAAATTCTAATATGATTATATAGTTTCCTTTCTGAAATAAAGAGACATCTATTAGTAAATTTTGTGTATAAGAAACATTTTTACTAATTTTTAGATTTCCACTTGTGTTGTAAATAGAATAGCTTACAATTTGAGCTAATGAAGATGATATGTTAAGATATTGTGTTGTGGGTATAGGAAAAATTTGTATTTTATTGTCTTTTCTACTTGTGTTATCTTTTCTAGATCCTATTACAGTTCCAGTTTCATTTTCTAAAGTAGATTTAAAGTTTTTTGAAGCAGGTTTTATTCTAATTTGATAACTGTCTTGTGGAATTATTCTTACTTGCCCCCCCTGATCTGAAAATATTAAACTTCCGCTGAAATATGTATTAGCGTTATCTGTAGTAATTACAATGTTTTCTGAATCAAAATCAAGTGATACATTTAAATTTTCGCCCATAATAAAATTAGTTATAAATTGTTGAGCATTAGTTTGATTAAATGTTATTAAGACAAAAAGGAGTAAAAGTTTCTTCATAATTTTTTTATAAAAATATGTAAAGAGAAATCTCTGTGGTATACCATATTTATGGTATTTTTATTTCATGAACATTAAACTTTACTTACTTACTATTTTTATTTTTTCAACAATTATTTTTGGTCAACAAAATAAATATGATGAAGTTGTACGTCAATATTACTCTATTTATGAAAACCATGCAGATTTGAACAAAGCATATATAGCTGTAGAAAAAGCGTATAAATTGAGTAAGTATATAAAATCTGAAAAATGGTTAGCTAAAACAGCTTATGGTGTTGGTTACTGTAATTATGTTTTTGAAAAAGATTCTATAAGTGAGATTTATTTAAATGAATCTATTTTAAATGCTGAAAAATCAAAAGATTACGAAATATTAGCGAAAGCTTTTAATGTAAAGGGAAGTATTTACAATTATCAGAAAAATTATAAAAAAGCATTAAATTATTTTCATCAATCAATTAGATATTCTGAAAGTATTGATCAATTATCTGATAATACTGCTAATGTGTTGAGTAACATAGCTAATATTTATATTACTGAACATGATACAATTAATGCAAAAAAGTATTATCATGAAGCTGTAAAGATTCAACGAAAGAATAGGTTGTATAAATCTTTGAGTAATACTTATAATAGTTTGGGAGTATTATATATGGATACGAATAAAGATAGTGCTTTGTATTATATCAATAACTCATTAATGTTAGCTATAAATAATAAATTGGAGAATGAATTGGTTGATAAATATCTTAATCTCGGGATAATCTATCTTAATTTTAATGATATTAATAATTATGATAAAGCTAAGTATAATCTAATAAAAGCATTAAAACTAGCGTATAAACATAAGACATCTAGGTACAAATTTCAAGGAAATTTATATTTAGGAATCTATTATAAAAAAGCAGAACGAGATTTTATAACATCAAAAAACTATTTAGAGACAGCATTATCACTTATTAATAATAATAAAGACAAAGAATACAATTTGGCTTTGTATAAAGAACTTTCTGATGTTTATTATAAATTATCTGATTTTAAGAATGCATATAAATTTAAGAGTTTAGAGAATGACTTAAAAAATCAAATTTCAGATACAGAAAAAAATAAGCAAATTCATGAAATTCAAACAAAATTTGATGTGGAGCGAAAAGATTTTCAGATTGATTTATTGCATCTTCAACAAAAGAATCAAGAGATAGAAAATCGTTGGATAATAATCGTATCACTTATTAGTATTTTAGGATTGCTGAGTTTAGGAATATTGTATCGAAGTAAACAAAGAAAGAAGAATTTATTGCAACTACAACAGAGCGAGGTGAAACGAATGCAAGATGTTGTGAAAAGTCAAGATAATGAACGAAACAGAATAGCAAAAGAGTTGCATGATGGAGTAGGAAATAAGTTGGCTGTTTTCAAAAATATTCTATATCAAGATGTTTTTACTCAAGAAGATATAGATTATTTACAGACTGGAACAAAAAATTTGATGAAAGAAATTAGAGAAATTTCTCATAATTTGAGTTTATCTATTTTAAATCAAAAAACGGCTTTAGAATTAGTTGTAGAATTAGTTGAGACTTTTCAGCGGAAAACAACAATAAATATCGAATTAATTATCTATCCTAATGAGGCTTTTGATTTGTTGGATGAAGAACAAAAAATACATCTTTATAGAATTTTACAAGAAATTCTTCATAATATATATAAACATGCTGATGCTCAAAATGTCTCAATAACTGTGACAAGACATCATATGATGTTTAATTTGATTATAGAAGATGATGGAAAAGGATTTGATATAAAAGAAACAAAACAAGGGATAGGAATTTTGAATATTAATGAGCGAATAAATCTTATAGGAGGAGTATTGAAAGTGGATTCGGTATTAGGAAATGGAACAACAATAATTATAACGTTAAATGAAGAAGATAAGAATAGGATTGGTTGACGATCATCAACTTTTTTTAGATGGTTTAATAAGATTATTAGAACAAGAAGATGATTTCGAAATTGTTTTTTCAACAACAAAAGCCATTAATCTACTCGATAAACTAAATGATGTTTTGATTGATATTTTGATTGTAGATATTTCTATGCCTGATATAAATGGATTAGAATTAATACATAAAATTAGGGATCAATTTTTTTTAGGGAAAATAATTGTTATTAGTTCTTATGCGAATAGCATAGATAAGTCATGTGTAGATGCTGCATTATTGAAAGAGGTTTCTAAAAAAGAGTTATTTGAAACAATAAAATCTGTACATAATGAAACCTATAAAAAGCATGACAATGTATTGGGTACTACTAGTATTTTTTCTTCTTTTTTGAGTAAAAGGGAAAAAGAGATTGTTAATCTGATAGCAATAGGTTTAACAGTACACGAAATGGCTGATAAAACATTTTTGAGTAAGCATACGATAGAAACACATAAGAAAAATATATTTTTAAAGCTAGAAGTTACAAATAATGCAGAACTAATAAAGAAAGCAATGATGTTGGGGATTATTGAATTATAATTTATGCAATAGAATTTATAAGAAAAGAGATTTTTTTGCGTTTAATGAAAAAACTATCTAATTTATTGTTTTGAGTATGAAAAAATTTTTATTAAGCACTTTATTGATTTCTTCGTTTTTAACCTTATCGTCTTGTGGAGATAAAAAAGGTGGAAGAAATGATTTGTCTGAAAAGGAAGAAGTAGAGAAGGATTCTACTAAAGGTGTAGTAGTAACTCTAGAAGGGGTTTTTCCGACGAATGATGTATATCAGTTGTTTTATTCTACAACTGATCAATATGATGAAAAAAAATCTCTTCATGTTCCTGTTTATGGTCAACAAGTATTACAAAAAGTTGTATTTAAAATTCCAGAAGGAGAAAAACCATTGTATATTCGTGTAGATATGGGATCTAATCCTGCGCAAACTATAGCAACGATTAAAGAAGTTAAATTTAGTTATAACGAAAATGATTTTAAAGTAGATAATAAAGATGTAATAGGTAAATTTTTTGTTAATAACCCTAGTATAGAATATAATCCTGTAACTTTATCATTAAACTTGAAAGCTGATCAAAATAATGTTTATGATCCATTCATGATAAGTAATGATGAATTAAAAAAATCTTTAAATAAATTATATAGTTCAAATTCAGCTAAATAATTTTAAACAAAGATACTATGTATAGAAGAAGAAACTGGTTTTTGTATTTTGTACCACAAATGTTTGATTTTATTTGTGTAATCAGTTTTTTTCTCATTTTTGTTAGGCTTCAATATATCTATTTTTATCCAAAGGAACATCTTCCTTTGATGCATTTACCTTCTTACTTAGAAGTCTTTGAAGCTCATTATAAAGCATTATTCTTATTACTTCTCTCTTGGATTATAATTTCTCAAAATATTAAACTTTATGAGGATTCTAGAAAAACAAAATTAATCAAGAGTATTAAACGAGTATTTCTACAACTTATCTATTTCTCGGTTATTTTGTTTGCAATTTCAGGTCTAAAAGAGTATGATTTGATGTCCTTTTATTTAGGATTAATTTACATTTCGATTCTTCTTGTTTTAATGATTTGTTTTCGTGTATTTATATTTTTTTATAGAAGATCAAGACATAAAGCTGGTCTAGATTTGATGAATGTTTTGATTGTAGATGAAAATATCAATACCAAAAAATTTGTAGAAATTGTAGAATCAAGAAAAGAGCTTGGATTTAATCTTACTGGTAATTTTTCTCAAGGAAATAAATTTGAATTGCTAGAAGACAAGCTAGTTTATGACAAGGTAGATGTAGAAAGTTTTATTGTAACAAATGATATTCACCATATTTTTATTTCTCAGTTTGGAACAATTGATAAGAATGTCTATCGCAAATTATCCATATTAGCAGAACAAAATCATATTGAGTTAAATTATATCCCTTATTCAATATATAATAATTTTACAAATCTGAAAATAGATTATATTGATACTTTACCAATATTGGAAGTTAAAAGATTTCCTTTGGATTTATCTTATAATCAATTTATTAAGTTTTGTTTCGATAAGTTATTTGCTCTGTTCATTTGTCTATTTATATTAAGCTGGTTGATTCCAATTATTTCTTTATTAGTTTTTATTGATTCTAAGGGGCCGATATTTTTCATTCAGAAAAGAAATGGATTAAATGGGAATGAATTTGGATGTATTAAATTTAGAACAATGCGTCACTCAAAATTAAATTCAATAAAGGCAACAGTACGTAATGATGATAGAATAACTAAAGTAGGCTCATTTTTGAGAAAAACTTCTTTGGATGAAATGCCTCAGTTTATAAATGTATTGTTAGGTGATATGTCAATTGTTGGCCCTCGCCCGCATATGATTTCTCAAGATAGTTATTATAAAGAAATTATTGAAAAATATAATCTACGACATTATGTGAAGCCAGGTATTACTGGGTTATCTCAAGTAAAAGGCTACAGAGGTGCTATAGATTCTGATTTGGATATGGAAAAACGTATTTTTACAGATGTATATTATGTAAGAAATTGGTCTTTTCTATTAGATATTCAGATTATTTATCTAACTATTCTTCTTGTTGTGAAAGGAGATGAGAATGCGATTTAACTACATTAAATAAGCAATATAATAGAATAAAAAACATAATACCTCTTTGTCTATTTAGAGATGATTCTGTTATAAAGAAACTTATTGTAATTAATGCAAAAGAAAGATGAACAAAATCTTTGGTACGTATTGCATGATATAAATTTATTAAAACACAAGAAAGTACTATACAGAAACCAAAAAATCCTAATTCGGCAAAAGTCTGTAAATATTGATTATGAAAATTTAATTCGCCAAAATATTTACTTAAACCTCTATCTATTTGTTTTTCTATTATTTTATCTTGAGCAGCATTTAATCCAAAACCTGTCCAAAAAATATTATCTTCTTGAATAAACTCTTTGAATAATCTATATTGATATAGTCTAATTGCTGTACCAGAAAAGTAATAGTTTTCGCCAAATTCTGGCTGATATAAAGCATTATGTAAAGAAACATTAATTACACCGTCTTCTATTATTGTATTATCTTTTGTGTCTTCTAATTCTGCATAAAAGCGACTAAACATATAATTACCTGCAGTAATAGCAACTATAATTCCTACAGAAAAAATTATTAATAAGTTCTTTTTGCTTAGTTTATTATAATTATTGAATAGATAAATAACAAAAATAAATAGAGTAATAAGAATAAGATTTTTTGAGGATAATAAGATTAATGAAAGAAAAAGAATAGCTAAGGCTGTAAAATCAAACCATTTTTTTGATTTTTTACTAATTAAAGCTAAAAATGAGAAGGATACAAAAACAGATACATAGATGGCATTTACTTTAAGACTGACCAAGTTATGATATAAAAACCAGTTAGATTGTTGATCTGATAAAAATCTAAATAAAGCTCTTATCAAGCAAAATACCATAAAAGTAGCTATGCTATAACTAAATGTGTAGCATAGTTTTCGTAGCTGCTGATTCGAAATAGGAGGAATCAGTATAAAAATAAAAGGAATTATTAGTAAAGGAATTGTTTTGCTTATAGCTTTAATAGATTCTTCACTATTGATACTCCATGTGATAGATATTGCTCCAATGCAGAACAAAATAACAGGAAGTATGAGTGAAAGATTAAAACTAAATTTCAGTAACTTATAATTTAGAACTACACTTATAAGCAATAATATAGTTGCGATATTATTGTATATAAAAGGTAAAGGTAAAGTAACAAGACACAATAAGATAGAAAAGTTTATTGCATTTTCTATCTTAATGTCTTTTATTTTATTTAACAACCAATTCATTATAGAATGTTATGTTTACTAATTTAGCATCATCACTGATTGTTCTTAAACCAACCGCATATTTACCTTTTGGTAATTTAGCAATAGAAAACTCTGTTTTAAAACCTGCAAATTGTATGTTTTTTTCATTAGGAAATGCTTCTTTTAAATCTGGTCGTGATGATTTATAGGTTTTTATAGCATAAAGTTGATTATCCTTTTTTAAGATAATTTCTACTTTAGTTTTTTCATTATCTCGATTCTCTATAGCACTCCATCCATTTATTTTGAAAGAGTTTTCTTTGTCTTTGTCTTTTTCAATGGTATGAATACTTGCTTTAACAGTTGTATTATTACTAACATTTTTAGTCAAAATAGGAAGTAAAATTTCATTAGTACCTATAGAAATTGTTTGTTGTATATCAGAAGAATGCAAAATATTATTTTCATCTTCTATTACGATAGATAGATTATAATCACCAGGTTTTAAGTTATTTATTTTAAAAACACCTTGAGCCCCTGTTTTTAACATTGCACTATCTCCTTTGAAAATTTCCATGATATCATTTCTATCAGAAATTTTAGCATCTACAACAAATTCGTTGTTTAGCATATCTTTTAATACAAATTTGGTATGTGTTATACTTGGATTCTTATGTCCTTCTATATAAGCCCATCCACTAATTAATAATACTTTTTCTTTTACTAGGATTTCATCAAAATTACCTTTTACATTTTCTGTTCTATTTTGCGATAAAATAGATTTTTCGAATGTTGCTAAAAATAGTTTTGACTTAGTTTCTAAGTTTTGATTAATAAAATTATTCAAATCAAATTGTTGATTGATAATTTCTTTTGGATAAATAATATAATATTGTCCAAATTTTTCGATCGCAAACTTACCTGTATTAATTAATAATGCAAAGCGATCTAAATAGTCAATTTTTGTAATAAATGCAGATTTTTCTGGAGTTTTACCTTCTAATAATTGTTTATTTATTAACTGTTCAAATTTTACTTGTTCTTCACCATTTGTTCTAGCTACGTAAGCAGAAGTAATTTTACAATTATTTTTATAGGCCAAATATCCAAAATCTTGATAATCGTTCTGATTTTCTAAGCTATTTTCATAAGGTGGATACATAATGATATGATCTACTTTAGAAAAAACTTGATTTAAAAAATCAACTTTCTCAAATGGGACTTCATATTTTCCATCGCTATATTTATCGTTGGTGAAAAACATGCTTGTATCATAAATATTAACGAAAGCTAATATGATTAATAAGGTTCCAATAATATATTGGTTTATTTTAATTCTTGAAATAATTATTATTGCAAATAGTAATAGAGCATAATATATTACCCAAATATATCTGGCGCTAGCTCTGAAAACATTTCCTAATTTTATAATAAGTTCAGGGGCTTTTAGTTCGTATAACGTTTGATCATTATAAGTTACAATATTTGTGATAGCAAAACCTGTAAAAAATAAAAGAGCAACACTAAAAAGCAAATAAGTTAAGTAGGTTTTTTTTTCTATTTTTTTTCTAATAATAAAAATAGGGAAAGTTAAGATAAAAGCCAAGCAAAGCATAAACATGCTTCCAATTCCAAGATAAGAATATCCTTCATATTGATGCCAAGTTTTTTGAGGAAGTTGAGGAAAGTATTTTGAAAACCCTCCACCATTAAAAAAGGAATTTAGATTCCAACTATATAAGCCGTATGCATTTGTAACTTCAAGATTTGTTGAATCGAAAGATAATATTCCAACAATAAACCATATAAATAATAAAGCAATAATACCGCTTAAGAAATAGAAAAGTCCTTTTTTCCAATCGTAAACTTTAGAAATTAAAATGTTTTTAACAAAATATATGAAGAAAAATGCTAAAGAAATTAAGGTAAGATACGGATGTATAAGACCACTAATAATCAATAAAATAATATGATATAGAGCAAATTTATCTGCATATTTGCCTTTTTCTAATGGTTTGAAATAAAAGTAAAAGCTTGCTATAATTAGCCATTGCGCACATAAAGAAGGGTGCAATGTTCTAAATAAAAGAACTGGATTTGTATTAATAATTATTACCGCTGTTGATAGAATAAGAATGTTCTTAACATTAAAAACTTTTAGAAGTTTGATGGTAAAAAATCCATTTAAGATATAACATACTAAAAACCATAATCCAAAATACTGAAAGTCAATAGGTAATATTCCTGATATAAGCTTGAAAGGAATTGCGAATAAAGGAATAGAGTCAGTAATTCCTACATTTGTTCCAATTGGATAATACCATTCAGAGTTCGTTCCAATAGGAAATGTCCATGGGCTATTGCGATAGAAACTCCATCCTAAAAAATGCTGTCCCCAATCGTGATAAACTTCTAATAACCATTTGGTATTGGAAGGGTTTAGAACGTGAAGTCCAAACTTTAGAATAAATATGATCAAGCTTATAATAAATCCTGATAGATAGTCTATATGCAGTTTTAGTTTCATTGTTTTGGTTAATAATTTTTATATAATGTATTTATTTCTTTTAAAATCTCAAAACCATCAGTTAATTTAAGTTTAGAGCCTGCTACGTCTTCCCAATTAGTTATAGGAAATTCGACTCCATTTGTAAGCAAATTGCTTTTCTTCAATCGAATGAAGACTTCTGCATCAAATAACCATGCGGTTTGAAAAGGTGTTTTTAAAACTTCATTCAAAATGTTTTGAGAAAAAATTTTAGCTCCACATTGAGTATCGTAAATTCCTAATTTATATTTTATATTGATTATAGTAAGTATTATTCTACCAATGTAATGTCTGTATTTTTTTCGTTTGATGTTTGAATTAAGCAACATTATTCTCGAGGCTAGAATAAATTCCTTGGGAGAATTTTGTAAATAATTATACATGCTAAGGAAATCAACAGATTTTGTAGAAAAATCTGCATCTAAATATCCGATATAAGTATATTTATTTTGTTCATATAAAGAAACCAAAGATTTATAAATTGTAAAGGCTTTACCTTCATTTTTTTTATAATCAAATAAAAATGTGTTTGGTTTATTTTGTATGTACTGATTTATTTTTTTTACAGTATTGTCCTTGCTTCCATCATTTGCAAAATAAACATCTATGTTTGCTTGATTTAGTAATAAATCAATTTCATTAAAATTTAATCTAAACTCTTCATTATAACAAGGAATTATTATTGCTAATTTCGACATTTAAATAACTTCTTTTAATAAATTATAATATTTTTGATTGATAATACTCCAGCTAAATTCATTTTCTATAGAAGCTGTGTTTTTCTTAATTTTTTCTAATTCATTTTCTTTAACTAAAGTGTCATAAAGTTGTTTTACTTCATTTTTGTTAGAGAAATAAAATGCATTTTCTTTTAGAACTCCTTTGTTAAATTCATTATTATTAGCACAAATTAAGCAGTTGGATGCCATTGCTTCTAATAATGAAGGATTTGTACCACCAACAGAATGTCCATGAAAGTATAAACGTGAATAATAACGAATATTGTTTAATTCCTCGAAATTATAAATGCCTCCAGTAAATATAATGTTAGAAAAAGATTTATATTTTTCTTTTAAGAATTCTCCGTAAGGAGTTTCATGTTTTCCAATTACTAAGAAAATTTCATGTTTGTTAGATGATGTCACACCATCTAGAATCATTTCTAAGTTATTTTCGGGTTCAAATCGAGCAATTAATAAACTATAATTATTTTTTTGAATTTTATATTTATCTAAAATAGAATTATTTGGGTTAATAAATGCATCGGCGCCATAAGCAATATAAGTAGAGTCTTTATTGTATTTGTTTTTCAGATAGGTTTGTATTCCTAAAGAATCTGCAATTAGATGATCAGAATGTATTGCGCCTAATTTTTCGGCATATTTCAAGAAGTGTTGGACTTTTTTTGAATATTTGCTACGTTTCCATTCTAGACCATCCATGTTAGTTATAATTTTCGCTCCTTTAGGCATTAACCACCACCATATTGTACTGCTTGTATATCCTAATTGTAAAATAATATCGAAATTACGTTTGCGAGCATCCAAAATACAATTCAAATCGTAAAGAAATTGTCCTGCAGTTCCCATTTTATCTTCTGGATCCTTGCATTGGATTAATTTAACTCCATTAAATTTTTTTTCTTTATACGGATGTAATGAAGAGTTATAAACGTAAACATCTTCTCCCTTATTAGCTAAATAAACAGCAAAAAATTCAGCAAATTGTTCAAATCCACCGTGATAATTTGGTATTCCTCTTGTTCCTAAAATGGCAATTTTCATAATTGATGTATATTCGAATGAAAAATATTCAGAATTCATATAATAAACGGATTTGAATATAGTTTATTGAAAAGAAGTAGTACTTTTATTCAAATTAATATATGAAAATATTTGTTGACGCCTATTTACTGAATAAAGAATATCAAGGGACTAGAACTTATATCGTAGAGCTATATAAAGAATTATCAAGAAAAAGAAAAGATATTAAAATAACATTTGGAGTCGTAGAACAGACAACAGAGATTATGAATGAGTTTTTGGAGTTTGATAATATTTCTTTATATGAATACAAAGAAAAAAATCGTTGGAAAAGGATGTTTGGAGAATTGCCAAAATTATCTTTTTTGTATGATTATATGCATTTTCAATACATTATTCCATTCAGAAAATTAAATGAAAATTGTCAATACATTAATACAATTCATGATATTTTATTTGTTGATTATCCTAACCAATTTCCTTTTTTCTATAGAATCTCTCGAACAATTTTGTTTAAATGGAGTGCAAAAAAAACAGATATTTTATTGACAGTTTCTAACTATTCTAAAAAACAAATTGCTAAACACTTTAATATACAGTTAACAAAAATTCTTGTAACACCAAATGGTGTAAATGAAGAGTTTTTAGAAGATTATGATAAGAAGAGGATACAGGAAAAGATTTTATCAAAATATGGATTGAAAGATTATATTTTATACGTAAGTAGAGTGGAACCTCGTAAAAATCAATTACAGTTATTGCAATTGTTTTCTAATAATCAATCAATTTATAATAATTATACAATGGTTTTTGTTGGCAAAAAGTCGTTGGAATCTAATTCCTTTGAAGAATATTTTATGAAATTACCAGATGAGGTAAAGAATAAAGTGAAATACATAGAGCAAGTTCCACAAGACGACCTAGTTGATTTTTATAGAAGTGCTTCATTTTTTATTTATCCTTCACTTTATGAAGGGTTTGGAATTCCTCCTATAGAGGCAGCAGCAGCAAAAATTCCTGTCTTATGTAATAATATGACAGCAATGGAAGACTTTACTTTTTTTGAGCCTTATTTAATAAATTTTGAGCATCAAAATATTCAACAATGTTTTGATGATTTTATACTGAATAATCAATCAGACATTAAAGGGATTAAAAAAGAAATTGAATCGAATTATGCTTGGTCAACTTCGGCAGACGATTTATTAAATGTATTAAAATAATAAAATAATAGACATCCTAATATAATAATCATATTATCTCTTTGGTTATAAATACCTGTTATTGTTAGTGTTGTGAAGAAGTAAATGATTGCTAATACAGAAATAAATTTGGCTTCGAATGTATTACTTTTTTGTCCAACCCAGTAAAGTCTGAAGATAAAAAATAAGTATGCAAATAATGCAAAAACACCTAATTTATAAAGGATAAACGTATATCCATTATGTGTGTGTGAAATGTATTTCATTCCTTTTTTAGAACCATCTAAAGGGGCGTGAAATTTAAGATTAATTAAAGAACCAAATCCATTTCCATAAATAATAGTTTCTGGTTTATTTTCAATTAATTGTATGGATTTTAAGGCTTCGTAAGCACGCCAATGATCCCAAAGTTTTCCATGATCGGTTATTCTAACTTTAGATTGATAAATCTCAGATTGGCTCATTTTAATTTTATATAAAAAACCATCAAATCCCTTAGCATTTCTATTAATAGGCGTATTATTTAGATAATAGAATAGTCCAATAATTGAAAAAATTAAGGCGATAATTATTGTTAAGTTAAATTTGTTCAATTTTGTTAATCCTAAAGCTCCTAAAGAAACTAGTATCACAATGATAAACATTAATCTAGAAAAATAGATGAAAATAGATAAACAAAGAATACATAAAATAATTGTACTATAAAGTTTGTTTTTTGTGAATGATTTCTTGAAAAAGTATTTATAAAATAACAAGAAAACTAGGCTAAAACATTCTATAAAATTATCTTTAGTAATCAATCTCATAGAAGAAATATTTCTTAAATCTGAAGAAATAATAACAATAGATAAATGCGCGATAGCACAAGCTAAACCTAAGTATACGATTACTTTTGCAAAGTAAGCAGTATTATCAATTTTTCTAGCATATAAATATCCCAATATAATGCCTAAAATAGGTTTGAAAAAGAAAATGAAATCCTTAAAAATATCTATAAAAGCATAGTTGTAAACGAATGTTCCTACAAATCCAAGGAGTACAAAGCTGCTTATAAAGGCTATAATTTTGATGAATTTTATATGAAGTACAATTTTTTCTGTAATAAAATATTGTATTAATAGAATAAGCTCTAAAACAAAAATAGTCTTATAAGACCCAATATATAATTGAAATAGAATGAGTAATATAAGTAGAATTGAATAATATTTTTGTTTAGAAATTTTCATTATTTCACCATAATTAATTTAATTTTTTTTACTAAGCTGTTTAATGTTAAAGCAATAGAACATAATATATAATTTAAACCATGAGTATGTTTCTTCAAATATGTTCGATATCCTTTAATGAGTAAAGGGTTTTTTTTAGGGTTGAAACCAACAAAATGAATATAATTATATTTTGCAAAAAAGTAATTTTGATAACCATTATCAGCTATTTTTTTACATAAATCTACATCTTCAACATACATAAAATAATCTTCATCAAAACCATTTATTTCATTGTAAATAGCCTTTCTCATTAAGATAAAAGAACCTCCCAACCAATCAACTTTATAATAAGGAGCAGTAAATATTCCTTTCTCAAAATCACCTGTATAAGCACCATTTTTTATTTTAAAACAAGAAGCTATACTTGGAAATTTTCCTCCTGGAACAAGATATTTTTTGTTTTTATCGAGCATATTAATTCCAATTGCCCCAGCTTTAGGATCATTTCTCACAAAATTAATCAACTCCGAAAAATCATTAAGAATAATTGTATCATTGTTTAATAAGAGTATTGTTTCTGCATTTGCATACTTTACAGCTTCATTATTTCCTTTTCCAAAACCTAAGTTTATCTCAGACTTTATAAGAATGACTTCTGGAAAATGATTAGTTAAATAAGAAATACTATCATCACTTGAATAATTATCAAACACAATGATTTCATACTCAACATGAGTAAGATTTTCTTGTATTGATTGAATACATTTTTCGAAATACTTTCTTCCATTGTAATTAACAATGATAATTGATAAATCTTTTTCCATTTCTAAATTCCAATTGGTAAAAAACCAAGTTTTTTGTTAATAAAAAAGATACAAGTTAATTTCATTAATATAGTTATTACCAAGGTTGCAATAGCTGATCCTAACGCACCAAAATATGTAATCAAAATAATATTTAGTATAATATTCGCTACAAAATAAAAAAGATTTATTTTGAGTAATGTATTTTGATTGTTCGAGATATTTAAGATTTGATCGACACAACCAAAAAATACACTAAGCATACTTGAAATTGATATAATGACTAATATTTGGACAGTATTAGAACTTGTTTCTCCAAAGAAAGAAATGACGAAATTTCCAAAAAATAATAAAATTAAGAAAAAAGGTAAACAAACTAAAGTTAGATTTAAGCTTGATTTCTTTAAATATTTTTTGAGTAAATGAATTTCTTTTCTTTCAAAGTATTCAGACATTTTAGGAAGAGCAACAGCAGTGTAAGTGCTTAAAAATATCAATAACAATGAACCTATTTTGTATGCTAAATTATATTCCCCTACTTCTTTCGGTTCGGACATTATTCCTAGCAAGATAACATCTGTCCAACTTAATAAATATAGCATTAACCAACTTATCATCATCGGAATAGATCTTTTTAGTATGCTTTTATAAGGCGGTATATAAGACCTGTTTTTTTTATTTTTCAGATAAATACTAGAGTATTCAATAAAGAAAGTTACTAGATAGCTTATAAAATAAATTAGACTAATATTGGTAATGTTTTTATCTTCATTATTTAAGAAAAATAATGATATTATAAACAAAAAATTTGGTAGAAAGAACATGAAAAATCCAAACTTGAAATAATTTTTTGTTGCAATAAAATAATAAACAATAATATCGTGAGCCAAAATAGGAAACAAAAAGAAACCTAACAAGCGAAAACTATTAGCTAAACTAGTATCATTGAAACTTTTGGCGAGAAAATTTGCATAAAAAATTAGTAGAATAGAAGGAATCAACATGAAAAAAAAGACTAGCTTGAATGTATGATTTACAAAAGAAAACAAGCTATTTTGATCAAGCTCTTGTCGATTAAATTCAATCAATAATGTATTTTGTATTCCCAATGTAAAAATGATTAATAATACATTGACAATTGTTTGAATGATGGAAAAACTACCAAAAGTTTCGATACCAAAGTTTTTTGCAATAACTCGAATAATCAAAAAACTTAGTCCCATACCAAGTATTCTGAAAATAAATGTTAATCCACTCGTTGTAAAACTTTCATAAAGTTTAGAATTCTTTAGATGCTTTATTTTCTCTAAACTAATCATCTATGATTTTTCTGTGATTCTTTTTGTAATTGATTTTTTTAGATAAGCAAATAAGTAATAGAAAAAAGTAAAAAACAAAATAAAAATAGGTAAAATGATTTTCAATTGATTAGATTTCAGTTTTTTGAAAGAATCTTCACTATCTATTATTTTGTAAAAATCACTACCTTCAAATATACCAATTTTGATAAAGGTTGATTCTTTAGCTAAATTGTCTTTCATCTTTAGCATATCCCCAACTTGAGATTCAGCAGTTATAACTAGAGATTGACTTCCTTTATTTTTAGCTATAGAATTTAAGATAGTATCAATCTGAGACATGGTTTTCTCATTGAATTTTAACTTATCATAATCATTCTCTAAATTAATTTTCTTCAATTCATTAAGCAAAGGATTATTGTTTAAATAAATTGATAAACTTTTTTCAAATTTATCAATTGGATATTGATGATTAGACTGTATAATAATTGAATGATTAGGATAATTTTTATAGAATTCAACATCATTTACAATTTTTTTCAAATCCATATCTTCTGAAAAGGTTTTCATCAACTCAAGATTAGCTTCATTTCTTCCTCCAAATTCATAAGGATCCACTACTGGCTCAATTTTTATTTTTGAGATTCCATTGTAAAACAAACCATGCTTTTTTAAGTAAATAGTATCCTTTTCTGCAAACTTAGCGTTGATTAAATCAACCTTATTATATAGATTATCAACATACCCATATTTTGCTTTTACAAATAATTTATACTCATAATTATTTGTCATTTTATCTAATACATATCCAACTACTCCACCAAATAAAAGTAAAGATAGAAATATGTATTTTTTTGATTTTAAATAAGTAATAAACTGGATTAGCTTAATAAATAATTTTTCAAATGATTTAGAGAATTTAGAAATTACATTTCCAAAGTCAATTTCATTATTCTCTTGTTGAGTAGAATTATTATCCATTTTATCGTGTATGTTTAGTTTTAGTAATTCAAAAAATTTAATTATCGATCTACAAGTCGTTCTTCTACAACGTAGAAAAATAGGATTTATTCTACGTTTAGGAGACAAAAAAAACCTCTTATAAAATTTATAAGAGGTTTTTCGAATTAATTCGAAAATATATTTTATACAATATAAGATAAATTATCTTTCGTATCTTTTTTCATTTTCGGTTCCAAAGCTAGCGATTTTATATAACCACCATCCAAGTAATGCGCATCCGATGAATGTAAATAACCATCCAAAGATAACACCAACTGGAGATAATAAGTTTTCAAAAGTCCATTTGAAAATATCACCAATCGCAAAAAATAAATCAGTTATAACTCCCATATTCTAGTTTATTGCTTAATTTGCATCAAAGTTAATAAAATGTTGGTTAATCTACTTGACAAAAGGAATTTTTTTATACAGATTTTTATCATTGTGTTGTTTACGTTGCTTGGAGTTACTAATTTTAACAGTATTGATCTGAGTAATTTAGAAAAATTAGGTGTAATCCTGACGATTTTGACGATTGCTTTTGTGGGGTATATCGACAATACGAATGATTTAATTTCGACTTCTTCCTATCCAACTTTTACTTACATTTTGTGGATAATGCCTTTTATTGCAGGTTTATCAGATTATAGAATTGCTGGAAGTTTGTTGCTTGTGACTTATGTTACAGTGCAATTACTCTATTTTGAGTCCGAAAAAAACGATACGTACAATGCTTTTGATATAGGCGTTTTTATGAGTTTTGCAATTTTATTAAGTCCGCCACTTATTTTCTTAGGAATTGTAGTTTTTACTTATTTCTTGACTTTAAGAGTTGTAGAACCAAAAATTCCTATTCTTGGTTTTCTAGGATTTATTCTTCCAATATTAATCGTTGCTCAAGTTAGTTTTCTGCTCGATTATTACTTTATGTTCGATTTTTATAAAGAACAATTGATGCTAACGATAGTGCATTTCGAATGGAAACAATTGTTTTTAATTCCAATTGCAATCATACTAGTTTATTCAATCGTTAATCATTTCAAGAATGTGAATAAATTGACAGCGCAAAAGAAACGAATCTTTTTGTTGATGCATTTTATGTTTGGAACAATGCTGATTACGTATATTCTTTACGGAGGGAATAATGATGCTTATCTTGCCTTCTTAGGTTTTAGCATTATGTTGATGTTAACAAGATATTTTAGCGAAAGCAAACCCAAAATAGAATGGCTAAAAGAGGCATTTCTTTGGGTTTTTATGATTTGCTTGCTAATCTATAATTTTTATGATAGAATCCCGAGATTCTTCTCCTTGATTACGGAGGTAAGTTTTTAATTCGAATTCTTTTCCATCAAAAATACCATAAGTAAAGTAGTTAATCCAATCGCCAAGATTGATATGACGCGCTTTGCCTATCGCAATTTCCATTGGTAAATGTCGATGTCCATAAATTAGATAATCGTAGTATTTTCGATGCAATTGTTTGCGGCTATACATGATTAACCATTCATTGTCAACGCCCAAAAAATTAACATCTTCGTCACCCGAAATCATTTTATTTTTTCGCGAAGCTGTAATTCCCAACCACATTGCCAAATCCGGATGAAGTAGATAAAAAAGAAATTGACAAACTTTGTTTGTAAAAACCTTTTTCATGCGTTTGTAGCCTTTATCACCAGGACCTTTTCCATCGCCATGAACAATAAAAAATTCTTTCCCATTGATAATAAAATCCTGCTTATCTCGGAAAACAATCGCATTGATTTGTTCTTCCAAATAATCTTTCATCCATAAATCATGGTTTCCAACAAAGAAATAAATAGGAATTCCACGATCAGAAATTTCGGCTAATTTTCCTAAAACACGCACAAATCCTTTCGGAACAACGTGTTTATATTCGAACCAAAAATCGAATAAATCGCCAATCAAAAATAAAACACCACAATCGTCTTTTATTTCGTCAAGCCATTTTACAAACAATTTCTCGCGCACCAAACTATCTTTTTCATTCGGAGCACCAAAGTGATGATCCGAAGAAAAATAGGCTTTTTTACCAGCTTCTAACTGAATGTTTATTGGTTGTCCTCCGCTAACCATTCTGCATAAGAATTTTCAGTTTCGTGTAATTTCAAAGCAACCAAATCGATATTCGTTGGTAAAAGAGGCTTGATTTTATCCACAATCCATAAAATCATATTTTCAGCAGACGGTTGATAATCTGTAAAAACAACATTGTGACCTTCTGCTAATAATTTTTCTCCTAATGTTTTGTGAGGCGAATTTTCGTTCAATAAAATTGCGTGATCAAAAAGATTAACAATTTCTTTGTTCACAATTTTTTTCAAATCGCCAAAATCCATCACCATTCCAAGTTTCACATCGTTTGTGTCTTCAGAAGGTGTTCCTTTCACAGTTACAAATAATTTGTACGAATGTCCATGTATATTTTTACACTTTCCGTCATAACCATGCAAAGCATGTGCAGTTTCGAACGTAAAAGCTTTTGTAAGTCGAATGATTTTCATTAAATTTAGTACTAAACTTTAATTTGCAAAGGTAATGGAAATCAAAACAATCGTAAATTCTTTGGTTGATTTATTTTTTCCGATGCGTTGTTTGGATTGTCAAGACGTCATTCAACCTTCGCAATTTCTGTGTGTTTCGTGCTCAACAAAACTCGTTTTTACGCATTTTAATTTTGATCAAAATAATCGTGCTTATGATAAATTGAGAAATTTTTGCGAGGTCGAAAATGCATTTTCTTTGTTAGAATTTAAACATCATAATACCACACAAGCCATTTTACATGAAATGAAATATAGAAACCGCCCAGAAATTGGAATTGATTTAGCACAATTGATTAAGTTTGATTTGAGTGATTATGACGGAATTATTCCGATTCCGTTGCATCCAAAACGATTGAAAACAAGAGGCTACAATCAAGTAGAAGATTTTGCGCGAACGTTGGCAGAAATCAACCAGATTAATTATTTTTCGGATGGATTAATCAGAACAAAATACAATTCATCTCAAGTAAATGAAGACAAAAAACATCGATTAGAAAATTTGAAAGATGCGTTTGAAATCAATCCAAATCTTAAACCAGGACATTATATTTTGATTGATGATGTGTTAACAACTGGCGCAACAATTGCATCAGCCATTAAAAAGTTTAATCTTTCAGAAAATTTTAAGATAAGTGTAATTACCATTGCTTGTGCTTAATAACAAGCTTTTTCTTAACTTGCGCCCATGAATAAGACGACACGTTTTTCGCTTTTGATGTTAACCATTTTGATGGTTATTTCTTGTGCAAGACAAGGTTCACCAACGGGAGGACCTAAAGATGAAACTCCGCCAGTTTTCCTAAAAGCTGATCCAGATACGTTGGCAACAAATGTAGATGTCAATTTGCAAGAGGCAATAATCAACTTTGATGAGTACATTCTTCTGAAAGAATACAGCAAAAATGTGGTTGTTTCGCCATCGTTTCAAATTCCACCAATTGTGACGCCGCAAGCTTTAGCGAAGAAAAACATTTCGATTAAATTTCAAGAACCATTGTTGCCAAATACGACATATAGTTTCAATTTTGGTGATGCGATTCAAGATTTTAATGAAAATAATAAGTTGTCAAACTTTCAATATGTTTTTTCGACAGGTAGTTTTATTGATTCGTTGAAGGTGACAGGTCGAGTAAATTCGTCTTATGATTTCAAATTGCCAGAGAAGATATTGGTCGGGCTATATAAAATAGATAGTACATACAAAGACAGCATTATTCTGCAAAAGAAACCATATTACATTGCTAGAGCCAATGATAAAGGAGAATATCAATTAAATTATTTGGCTTCGGGCAAATATAAATTGATTGCTTTTGAGGATAAGGTAGAAAATGTGATGTACGATTATGGGAAAGAGCGCTTGGCTTTTCATAACGAACCAATTGAGTTGAATGCAAATCAACAAATCAACTTGAATTTATTCAATCAAAAACCAGCTTATCGTAAACCTGAAGCGAGTTTTAAACAAGAAGGTTTAATTGTTTTTAAAACGACTGGCGCAACGGATGATGTTACGATAACACCGGTAGGAAAAGAATTTAAAACGGCTTATATTCAGAAGTTTCCAAAACAAGATTCGATTAACTTTTGGTTTAATCCAAAGGTGGATACAATTATAGGAAAAAGCGCTAAATTGAATTTCAAGGTTCAACATAAAGATCAAATAGATGAAGTAAGTGCATTATATTCAAAATCGAATACAGAACGAAAATTAGAATTTAAAGCATTAAATGATCAAAAATTAGCACCAAATAAACCATTTAAAATTCAGGCAAATGCGCCAATAAAATCATTGGATTTATCTAAAATTTATGTGTTTAAAGATACAGTTTCAATTCCATTCAAAGTTTCCATTGATACAGTGAATGCACAGAACTTGAATTTTGCTTTTGATAAAAATTTAGACGAAAAATTTGAAGTTAATATTTATCCAAATGCTTTGACAGATGTGTTAGGAGAGAAGAATGATACGCTTGCTTATCCAATAAAAATGGGAACGCGTGGCGATTTTGGACATTTGAAATTAACGCTTCAAAATACTCCAAGCAAACCATTTATCCTACAATTTCTAAAAACTGATAAAGACTTTACAGTAATTGAAGAATTATATAATCCAGCAAATAAAAACTATTTCGAATTTAATTTTATTGAACCGGGAGAATATTTATTCCGTTTATTGGTTGATGAAAATGAAAATGGAAAATGGGATACAGGCGATTACTTATCAGGTAAACAACCAGAACCAATTTATTTGTATCCAGAGCCAATCAAAATTAGAGCGATGTGGGATGCGACTGAAACATGGGTTTTAGGTGAGGCAAATCAACCCGTTTCTTTACCAAATGACGATAAAGATTCGGACAAAAATAGAATACGTCGAGGAGAATTGAAAGAAGGCGAGGAGCGCCAAAATCCACGAACAACAAATAAGAAATCAGAGGAATAGTTCTCTGATTTTTTTTTGATTCTAACTCTCTGGAGCCAAATATATAAAAGGTGAAAGAGGAATGTTTCTCAAAATAGAATAAATCAAAAGGAAGATTAAGAAATTTCGCGCAAAACTTGCAGGGAGATGTAATTTGCCTGACATTGGTTTGCCTAAAAAAATATTTCCAACAATAGCATAATACAATTGTACACAAATGTAAAGTGCAAAAGGCAAAATAAGATTGTAGCGTAACGATTGTAAAAAATGCCCGTGAACAAGCAAGGAAAAAGCACGTTGACCACCACAGCCAGGACACCATAAACCTATTATTTCATGAAACATACATTTGATAGAAAACGGATTTTGGTTGCTGTAATAACTATAAAAATAGACAATTACCAAAATGGGTAAAAGCGTTGCTAGTCCATAAACCAAAATCCGTTTTATCATATGATTAATTTCCGTTAGAGCTTTCTAAAATACTTTTATATTGCTCCATATAGGCATCCATACCTCCTGTAATTAACATCACAACATTGATAATAACACCAATTACGCCTAAACCAATTGCAACATAAGCTAATAATTTAGAATTCTTAGCTGCTTGTTCAGCACCTGTATAATCGCCAATATTGTGTTTTGTATTCACTTGATTTGCAAAAACAATTGCAATAATACCCACAATAGTACCGATGCAACAAGGAGAACAAAGCCCTAAAACAGTACTAATGATTGCTAAAACAAGGTTGTTTTCTGGTTTTGGTTTAATTTCTTCAAAAGAAGATTGTTGAGGTTGATTAAAATCTTGAGTAGATTGGTTAGAATAATCCATAATAATGTTTTTTTGTTTGAAATAAAAGTAAAAAAAAATACTGTTAATCAAAAAATTATATTTCCCAAGAAATATTTTCTTTGATAGGTGTATTTATATTTCCACTATATATAGCGTTTTCTATTTTTAATGATTTACTTACAACGGTATTACTTCCTACTATACAGCCATTTGCAATAGATAAACCTTTCAAAATTTGTACTTTATTACATATCCAAACGTTATCACCAACGTTTACTGCTTTATTAGGATTAATAAGTGACTTATCTTGATTATAAATTTTATGAAAATCTGTATCCATAATAAGAATATCCCATGATAATAAACAGTTATTGCCAAAACTAATGTTATTGTAACATACAATAGAAGATTCAGCAGTTATGTTAAAATTTTGACCAAATGTTAAACTACCACTTTTGCTCACTGAAATTTTAGAGCCGTGACCAATATTTGATCGACCAATAAAATTTATTATTCCCTTGTTTTCCCATATACCTTTTGATAATTTTCGATCAAAAATCAAAACATCTCCAAAACCAAGTTTTATTAATCCAAAAGGAGAATCAATTGGAATATTCACTTTACCATGTAAAGATTTTAGTCTAAAATTAGAGCTAATTATTACAGGGAATTTAATTGCTTGACTAAATTTAAAATAGACAAAATTGAAAATAATAGTTTTGATAAAACTAATTTTAAAAATATTCTTCATAAGTTATTGAAATAACATGCGATATAAATCTTCAACTTTAGAAATTCTAACGATTCGAATTCCAAAATCTGTATCTTTTATTTTATTGTATTTTGAAACAAAAATTGCATCAAAACCTAATTTTTCGGCTTCGGTAATGCGTTGTTCAACACGATTTACAGCTCTTATTTCTCCACTCAAACCAACTTCTCCTGCAAAACAACAATTATCTGGAACAGCAGAATCTTCGCTCGATGAAAGAATTGCCACAATAACAGCCAAATCAATTGCAGGATCATCCACTCGAATTCCGCCTGTAATATTCAAGAAAACATCTTTCATATTCAGTCTGAACCCAGCACGTTTTTCTAAAACTGCCAACAACATATTCAATCGTTTGGCATCAAAACCAGTCGCCGTACGTTGCGGAGTTCCATAAACCGCCGTAGAAACCAAAGCTTGAATTTCAATTAACATCGGGCGAACACCTTCCAAAGTTGCTGCAATTGCATTTCCGCTCAATAATTCATCTTTCTTTGTAATTAATACTTCAGATGGATTTGTCACTTCGCGCAAACCAGCACCTTGCATTTCGTAAATTCCAATTTCTGCAGTTGAGCCAAAACGGTTTTTATTTGCACGTAAAATTCGGTAAATATGGTTGCGATCACCTTCAAATTGTAACACAACATCTACCATATGCTCCAAAATTTTTGGACCAGCAATTACACCTTCTTTTGTAATATGACCAATTAAAATAATCGGTGTGTTAGTTTCTTTTGCGTATTGAATTAGCTCAAAAGTTGTTTCTCGAATTTGAGAAATACTTCCTGGAGACGATTCTACATAAGTTGTTTGAAGTGTTTGAACAGAATCGACAACAATCAGTTGAGGTTGAATTTCTTTGGCGTGAGCAAATATTTTTTGCGTATTGGTTTCAGGTAAAATAAAACATTGATCCGATTCAATTCCAATTCGTTCAGCACGAAGTTTTACTTGTGAAACAGATTCTTCTCCAGATACATATAAGATTTTAATCGTATCTAACTTTAAGGCTACTTGCAACATTAATGTGGATTTTCCAACCCCAGGTTCTCCACCAACCAAAATCACTGATCCAGGAACAATTCCACCACCTAAAACTCGGTCTAATTCTTGGTTTTTTGTCGAAATTCTTATTTCTCCTAATGGATTTATTTCTCGGATATTCAGTGCAAAAGTTTTCTCTTTTTTATCCGATTTATCTTTCCACGATTTTTTTTCGTCGCCTTTGTCCACAATTTCTTCAACAATGGTATTCCATTCGCCACAACTTTTGCATTGTCCCATCCATTGCGAGGTTTGCGTGCCACAGTTTTGGCAGAAATATGTAGTTTTTGTTTTAGCCATAGTTTCAAATTTAGACAAAAATAATCTTTTATCGCGACAAGATATGGAGTTATAAGTGTGAAAAATTTTAATACAACAACTAAAAAACGTTAACGATAATTTACTTTTTTAACAAATTATCAACTTTAGATAAAGTTGAGTTAAATATTGATTTTCAATTGTTTTCTCGATTATTTTTAATCATATTTTAAAATGCCAATGAAAAGAACTTTACTTCTTAGCTTTTTTTATATTTTTTGTATTTCTGCCTATGCTCAAAGTACTTTAATTACAGGAAAAATTATTGTGGATGATGCAGATGAAGTTATTGATTTGGAAGGAACTTTGATTGAAAACTTAACGACAAAAGCCAAAACAAAAGCGAATAATGTTGGCTTATTTTCGATAAATGTGAATTTGAATGATGAATTGTTAATCAAACATACGGGAATTGAAGAAAGAAGATTAAAAGTTTCTGAAAGCACGATTACGAAAGGTTTTGTGATGATTCACGTAAATATTGAAGTAATTGAATTGAAGGAAGCGAATATCTCGAAATTGGATAAAAATTCGCTCAAAAATTTGGGAAAAGAAAAATCATTTCAAGAAAAATTGAATGATGAAGCAGGTTTTACTTCTCTAGAATTTAAAGCGGAACTGAATCTTAAACATGATGAGGAAAGAGTGAATAGAACGATTAAACAAGTTGGTGGAGTTAATTTGCTTGGGTTGTTAAATGTGTTTAAAAGTCCAAAAAAGCGAATGAAAAATCCTGTTCCGATAAAAGTTGTGAAAGAAGATCAATTGTCGGCGTTACATAAATTTTTTACGACCTATTATTTTGTGAATGATTTGAAAATTCCTGAAGGAAAAATAAACGAGTTTTTGGATTATTGTTATTCAAATTTTGATTTTCCCAAATTGTTGCGAGATAATAATTTTGATGAAATTCTTTTTATAATTGAGGAACAAGCACCAATTTATTTAGCAAAAATGAAGAAAAATGAGTAGAATAAAATACATTATATTATTGAATTTGTTGAGCGTTTTTACATTTGCGCAGACGACTTTGATTACCGGAAAAGTGGTGATTGATGATGGAATTGCTGGGCAAGATGTGGTGGACAATATTTTGGTGACAAATGAATCGACGAATGCGAAAGCGTTTACAAATGCGAGTGGAATGTTTTCGATTAAGGCGTCTGTTGGAGATGAATTGATTTTTACGCACGATTTTTATATCGAACGAAAAATCAAAATTACATCGGATATTTTAGCAAAAGGAATGCTGACGATTCACTTGAATATTGAAACAATTGAACTTGCTGAAGCGAGAATTAATACGTTAGACAAAAACTTTAAGAACAATATCAAGCTCAAATATGACCAAGTTGATGAAATGTACAAACAGTTGAATTTGGGAATTGATCCTAATTTGCGTTTCAGAAAAATTGATCCTAATGCTACATCAAATATTGGAAGTTTTGGATTATTGAATCCTGCGGCATGGATTACTGCAATTTCAGGTCAACGGAAGCGAGAAAAAAGACAGTACGAATATTTCAAAAAAGAAGATAGAATAAAAGATTTGGAGAATTATTTTACCCCAAATTATTTCATTGAAACGTTGAATATTCCAGAAAATAAAGTCAGTGAATATGTAAAGTATTGTTATATTAATTTTGAATTAGACAAATTGGTCACAGCAAATAATTACGACAAAATAACTCAGATTCTAGAGGAACAAGCACCGATTTATTTGTCAAAAATCCAAAAGAATGAATAAAATTTTATACGTTATAATTTTTGGTTTGATAAGCACTTTTTCTTTTGCGCAAAAAACTTTGATTACTGGAAAAGTGGTCATTGATGATGGCGTTGTTGGGCAAGATGCTGTGGATCATATTTTAATTTTGAATGAAATGACTAATGCCAGAGTTTTGACAAACGAAAATGGAATGTTTTCGATCAAAGCATCAGTTGGAGATGAATTGGTGATTACACATGATTTTTATATCGACCGAAAAATCAAAATTACATCGGATATTTTAGCAAAAGGAATGCTGATGATTCACTTGAATATTGAAACGATTGAACTAGCTGAAGCGCGAATTAATACATTAGACAAAAATTTTAAGAATAACATCAAGTTAGAACACGGAAAAGTAGATGAATTGTATGATAATTTGAATTTGGGTTTTGATCCAAATTTGCGCTTCCGAAAGATAAATCCTAACATGACTTCTACAATTAATAATAACGGGTTGTTGGATCCTTCTTTGTGGATAGCATCTATTTCTGGGCAAAAGAAAAAAGATAAAAAACAAAACGAGTATTTCAAAAAGGTAGATAAAATCAAAGATTTAGAGAATTATTTCACTTCAAATTATTTCATCGAAAGTTTAAATATTCCAGAAAATAAAGTCACCGATTATGTGCGATATTGTTATGCGAATTTTGAATTGGAGAAACTCGTAAAAGAAAACAAATACGATAAAATCACAGAAATTTTAGAGGAACAAGCACCTAAATATTTGGAAATGATAAAGAAATAAAATGTATATTTAATAAAAACTTATTCGCTATGGAATTACTTTTTGTACTGTTAGTCAATCTTATTTTCTTTATAATTATGAAAATATTTTATAAAATAAATCCTTGGGAAATCAATAAAATGGTAAAACTTTGGAATCGTAGCTTTGGAGGTATGTAACTATTGTGTAGAATCTCGTCGAATTCGTGCGATTTTGTAAATAGCAATCAATCCAAAACTAATCATTGATACAACTTGAGCTATATAAAGGATTAATCCAAAATAATCTCCAATTGCTCGTCCTTCGTGCTGATCTCCGCCTTTTGCTAAATAAACTGCCGAAAATGCAATCGACATAATATACGGATAAGCCAAACCGCCCGAAACAGGTAAAATCATTCCTAGAGATCCTGCAATCAATAGGAATAAACCTTCTGGTATTCCAAAATTTTTGGTGTCCGGAAAAGCGAAGAAAACAAGAAAAGTCATTAAAAAATAACAAATCCAAAGTGCGAAAGAATAAAAAATGAATAAACCTCTTTTTTCTAATTTTGAGATTGATTTTATTCCTTCCCAAAGTCCAAATAGAAACGTTTTAATCTTTTCAAAAAACTTTAATTGACTAATCTTTTTCCAGAAAATAGCAATTAATCCAATTCCTAAAACAAGAACTCCAATTGCGATGTAATATTTTAAGAAAGAAGGTTCTGTTGTTGGTTGGTGTGCCTTTTCTTTGTTTCCTAATTCAACAAATTTGATGAATGTTTCGTAATTGAAAATAAGTGTTAAACCGAAAAATAATCCCAAAAATAAAACGTCAATTACACGTTCTAAAACTACTGTTCCGAAAGATTTCTCAAACGGCACTTTTTCCATTTTATAGAAACTTGTTGCACGAGCAACTTCACCACTTCGAGGAATGGTCAAATTCATAAAATATGCAAATGCAATAGCCCAAAAACCAGATGAGGTTTGTGTGTTGTAGCCCATCGGTTTTAGAAGAAGATTCCAACGAGCGGCGCGTATCCAATACGTAAGAATACTGATTGCCATAGATGCAAAAATCCAAAAATAATTGGTTTGTTTTAAAACTTTTGCAACTCGTTCGAAATCAATTTGCTTCACTGTTACCACGACAAAAAAAACGGCTAACAATGAAGCAATGATTAAGAAGAGCGATTGTTTGATCTTACTCTTCATATCNNCGTATTGAAAATTAATTTCTTAATCTAAACGATTGTTCTCGTTAGGGAAAACAATTGTTGGTTCGTATGTTTTGGCTTCCTCAAACTCCATCATCGCATACGTAATGATGATAACTGTGTCACCAACTTGTACTTTACGCGCTGCAGGTCCATTCAGACAGATTTCGCCACTTCCACGTTTACCTTTTATAATATAAGTTTCAAATCGTTCGCCATTCTCTTGTACCACGATTTGTACTTTCTGACCCACAACCATATTGGCAGCATCTATCAAATCTTCGTCGATTGTAATACTTCCGATGTAGTTTAATTTTGCGTCTGTTACCTTAACTCTATGTATCTTAGAGTGAAAAACTTCTACCATCATAATCTTGCAAAGTTACACTGAACTTATAAATTTCAAAACCTGTTTCAATATTTTTCTATTGATTTGAGAAATTTATTATATTTAATTAAAACTGAATATTATCGATTAAACGTACATCACCTGCATAGGCAACGACAAATCCACGAATATTATAGGCCTCAGAAAAATGTTCGATAGACAACAAGGTTTCTTCATCTGTTATTTCAAAATATTCTAATTCGAAGGGTGAATTTTTGAATTCATTTTCGACGAAAGCTTTTACTTCAGCAACATCTTTTCCTTCATTTTTTAGCGTTACAGCTTGCGATAAAATTGAATAAATTTGAGGGGCATCCGAAGTTTGTTGCGTTGATAAACGTGCATTTCTTGAACTAAATGCTAAACCAGAATCTGCTCTATGAATTGGCATTGGAACAATTTCGACATCTAAATTTTCTTGTTTTACCATTTCTTGAATGATACGAATTTGCTGAAAATCTTTCTCTCCAAAATATGCTCTTGTTGGTTGAACTGCTTTGAATAATTTGCAAACAATTGTAGCTACTCCATCAAAATGTCCAGGGCGAGAAGTGCCTTCCATCACTTGGTCTATTGTACCAAAATCGTAATGTTTTGCACCTTCATTTGTTTCATATAAATCTTCAACAGTAGGCATATAGACAAAATCGCAACCATTTTTCATTAACAATTCTTTATCATTTTCCTCAGTTCGAGGATATTTTGCTAAATCTTCTGGATTATTAAATTGTGTCGGATTGACAAAAATGCTGACGATTGTGTAGTCGTTTTGAGCTTTAGAAGCTTTGACCAAAGACATGTGACCTTCGTGTAAAGCGCCCATTGTAGGGATAAAGCCAATGGTTTTGTTTTGGTTTTTTAACTCGACGATTGCGGGAGTTAATTTTTCCTTTTCGTTAAATATAACCATAACACTGATTTGTTAAAAAAAAACTAATATCTCGCAAAGCTACTATAAGCAAATAATATATCAACATTTTTTTGTAAATTTGTGCCTTATTATTCATTAGGAAAAGAGAGTAGAAATTATGGAAGGAAAGCGCATATTGTATGTAACAACAGAAATGGTACCTTACTTTCCTGAAAATCCGATGTCTTCACAAGCATTAGATTTGCCAAAAATCATGCAAAGTAGTGGCGCAGATGTAAGAATCTTTATGCCAAGATTTGGAGCAATTAACGAAAGAAGACACCAATTACACGAAGTAATACGACTTTCAGGTATGAACATGATTATTAATGATTTGGATCAACCATTAATCATTAAAGTCGCTTCTGTTCCAGGAGAAAGACTACAAGTGTATTTTATTGATAACGAAGAATATTTCAAACGTAAAGAAGTTTATGGAGAAGATAATGGATTATTTTCTGATAACGACGAGCGTTCTATTTTCTTCGCAAAAGGAGTTTTAGAGACAGTAAAAAAATTAAACTGGAAACCAGATGTTGTTCACGTAATGGGTTGGATGTCTAGTTTAGTACCATTGTATCTAAAAAAATATTATTCTGACGATCCTTTCTTTCAAGATGCGAAAGTTGTTGTTTCTTTATTTGACAACGGATTTGAAGGAGAATTAGATAACGAATTAGTTAAAAAATTAGCTTTTGATAAGGTAGAAGCTGATGTACAAACATATTTAGAAAAACCTACACATTTGGGTATGATTCAAGCTTCTTTACAATATGCAGATGCAGTTGCGAAAGGAGAAGAGATGATTCCAGAAGATGTGAAAAACTATATCAACCAACAAAATATTCCTCTATTAGACTATTGTTCTAAAGAACAAGCAAAAGAAGTTTACAATAACTTCTATCTTGAGGAAGTAATGAACTCTAATTAAAATCTGTTTAGATTAATGAAAAAATTTTTGAATGTCCTTTCTGTGTCTGTTGCAATGATGATTGGAATGGGAGCAATTGTTTCGTGTGAGAATGAAACACTAGGATTAGATAACAATGTGATTAGAGGTGAGGCAGAAGGAAATGTAAAATCCTTAGATGTTATTGCTTTTAATGCAAATTTTGATACGCTTCGTACAGATAAATTTGTACTTCAAAATGGAGCTTTTGGTGTGTACAACGAACCAATTTTTGGTTCTACATCCTCTAAGTTTTATACACAAATTAGACCTTCGTCTATTGGTGATCAGGATTTTGGAACAGAACCTAAAGTAGATTCTGTGAATTTGGTAATTCCAGTTTATTACAACACGACTAAAGATCCAATTTCTAAAGATACAATCAATCTTTCTAAACCAGGAGAGAAACCAAAAGATACAGATACAATCCAAATTACAACAAAGTATGCAGTAGATTCTTTGTATGGTAATAAGGATTTGACAATGACGTTGAAAATTAAAGACATTAATACGGTTTTATACAAAGACACAAAATATTTTTCAACATTAAGTGGACTTGAGACGCCAATTTCTGTTAATTCGAGAGTAATTGGAAAAGCTACAATCGGAAAAACAGTAACAGGAAAAGTTGTTAAACAAAAAACTGGAACTTCTAATATTTCTGAGGTTGTTCCTGGTTACAAAGTTTCTTTAGATCCAGATTATTTTGACGAAAAAATTATTAAAAATGCTAAAACAGGATTACTTTCTGATTACGCAACATTTATTCGTGAAAATATCAAAGGTTTAGAGTTTTCTGTAGAAGAATCAAATGGATTTATTGTCAATTTTAATCCAAATAAAATTGACTTGAATATGTATTATTCTAAAAAGAATCCAACTGAAAAAAAAGATACTGATACTGATTATAAAGAACGTGTAAGTGTTACTTATGCTTTTGATATGACAAATCAGTGGAATTCTGGTACTGCAAATAATGCCAATATTATTGCTTCTCAAATTGTGAACAATGCAGTAGGTTCAACTTATTCTACAATCAAACCTGATGAAGTGAATGGTGATGCAAGATTGTATTTAAGCGGAATGAGTGGGAATTATGCAAAATTAAGAATCAATCAAACGCAATTAGATGAATTAAAATCTGAGATGACAAAAAGTAACATTGTGATTCTTGGTGCAAAATTAAAATTCTATATTGATGGTTCTACAGGTTTCCCAAAACCACCTTATTTAGTTGCTTGGAATAATTACAAAAAAGATGATAAAGTTATAAATGAATTGTATGCAGACGTTTTAGAATTCTATAATGCATATCCTACATCAGTTCACTTTAATCCTATTGTAAAAGGAGATACTGATTATTATACAATTGATATCACGAAACATCTAAAAAGCATGTTAGAGAAAGGAAATGAGTTTAAAGATCAAACGATGTTTATTACAATGGGTAATTTTATAACATCTGTTAGTTATGCAACAACTATTAATAGTACAAATCCTTATCAAAATAATAGAGCTTATAATCCATACAGAATTGTTTTACATGGAAATAATTCGGAAGTAGCGGATAAAAAATTGAAATTATTGGTATATTACTCTCAAAAATAGGGCGTATTATATTTAACGAATTTAACTAAAATACTATAAAATATTATGTGTGGAATTGTAGGATATATTGGACATCGCGAAGCGTACCCAATTATTATTAATGGACTAAAAAGACTAGAATATCGTGGATATGATAGTGCAGGTTTAGTTCTTTCTACTGGTACCGATTTTGAATTGGTAAAAACAAAAGGAAAAGTTTCAGATTTAGAAGATAAATCAGCAAATTTAGATAAAACACCTCATTTAGGAATTGGGCATACACGTTGGGCAACACATGGTGTTCCAAATGATGTAAACTCTCATCCACATATGTCTAATAATGGACGTTTGGTATTGGTTCATAACGGAATTATTGAAAATTATGAATCAATCAAACAATTATTAAAAGACAAAGGGTACGTTTTTCATAGTGATACGGATACAGAAGTTTTAGTAAACTTTATTCAATTGTTTCAAGAAGAACAAAATTTAAACTTAACTGACGCAGTTCGTTTAGCTTTGAATGAAGTGATTGGAGCATATGCGATAGCTGTTTTAGACAAAGAAGAAGCAAATACAATTGTCGTAGGACGTTTAGGTTCTCCATTGGCAATTGGTATTGGAGAAAACGAATTTTTTGTAGCTTCTGATGCTTCTCCGTTTATTGAGTTTACAAAAGATGCGGTTTATTTAGAAGATGGTGATATGGCAACAATTACTTTAGACAAAGAAGTAGATGTACGTACAATCCAAAATAACGAAGCAGTTTCTTTAGATGTTCAAGAGTTACAATTAAATATTGAAGCGATTGAAAAAGGTGGTTACGAGCATTTCATGTTAAAAGAAATCAACGAACAACCTCGTTCTATTCGTGATACAATGCGTGGACGTTTATTAGTAGACGAAGGCATTATTAAAATGGCTGGTATTTGGGATCATCAAGAAAAATTCTTGAATGCAAAACGTATCATCATTGTTGCTTGTGGAACTTCTTACCATGCAGGTTTGGTTGCAGAATACATGATCGAAGATTTCGCTCGTATTCCTGTAGAAGTAGAATATGCATCTGAGTTCCGTTACCGCAATCCAATCATCAATAAACACGATGTCGTGATTGCAATTTCTCAATCTGGAGAAACAGCAGATACATTGGCAGCACTTAAATTAGCAAAAGAAAATGGTGCATTTATCTTTGGAATCAACAATGTTGTAGGTTCTTCTATTGCTCGTATTACAGATGCTGGTGCTTATACACATGCAGGACCAGAAATTGGTGTTGCATCAACAAAAGCATTTACAGCTCAGTTAACAATTTTAGCGTTGATTGCTTTAAAATTAGGTAAACAAAATGGTGAATTATCAACAGAGAAATTCAACTTATTAACACGCGAGTTAGAACGTATCCCAGAATTAGTTCAACAAATTTTAGACAACTGTGAAGGTGTAATTGATCAAATTGCTGATAAATACAAAGATAACAGAAATGCAATTTATTTAGGACGTGGATACAACTATCCATCAGCTTTAGAAGGTGCATTAAAATTAAAAGAGATTTCATATATCCACGCAGAGGGTTATCCAGCGGCAGAAATGAAGCACGGACCAATTGCATTATTGGACGAAAATATGCCTGTTATTGTTATTGCAACGAAAAAAGGTTATTACGAAAAAGTAGTTTCTAACATTCAAGAAATTAAATCTCGTAGCGCTAAAGTAATTGCAATTGTTAATGATGGTGATGAGCAAGTAACTGCTATGGCAGATGATTACGTAGTAATCCCAGAAACAGCAGAAGAATTCTCTCCAATCTTAACAGCTATTCCATTACAATTATTATCGTACTGGATTGCCGTTAAATTAGGTAAGAATGTAGATCAGCCTCGTAACTTGGCAAAATCTGTTACTGTAGAGTAAAAATTATTACAGAGATAATATATTTAAGGGATGATGTTTTAAAATCATC
Organism: Empedobacter sp. UBA6745; assembly: GCF_002453775.1. Taxonomy (NCBI): domain Bacteria; kingdom Pseudomonadati; phylum Bacteroidota; class Flavobacteriia; order Flavobacteriales; family Weeksellaceae; genus Empedobacter; species Empedobacter sp. UBA6745. Next base: position 135,856 of record NZ_DKHL01000032.1, on the reverse strand, counting down.
CCTTTTTCATTTTATAAGTTTAAATTAATTATTAATTTCACCAAAAATAACATCATGTTTACAGGAATCGTAGAAGGAGTAGGAAAGCTTATAAAAGCAGAGAAAGAGCAATCTAATTTACATTTATGGATTGAAGCTGATTTTTGTGATGAATTAAAAATTGATCAAAGTGTTGCTCACAATGGAGTGTGTTTAACAGTTGTTGATTTCAAATATGGTCTTTACAAAGTCACTGCTATAGAGGAAACCTTACAAAAAACAAATTTTAACACTTTAAAAGAAGGTGATTTGATCAATTTAGAACGATGTTTGCAGTTCAATGGTCGTATCGATGGTCATATTGTTCAAGGACATGTTGATCAAACTGGAAAAATTGTTTCGATAGAAAACCAAAATGGTAGCTTTTTTGTTACAGTAGAATATGATGAAGCATCGTCTGGAAATGTTACAGTAGAAAAAGGTTCGATTTGTCTTAACGGAATTAGTTTAACAGTTGTTGACAGTAAAGTAGGGCAGTTTTCGGTTGCAATTATTCCATATACTTGGGAGTTTACAAACCTTAATCAAGTGAAAGTTGGCGATACAATGAATTTAGAATTTGATATCTTAGGAAAATACGTCAAAAGATTATTCCAAAAATAAAAATGATTAGAAAAAAAAATAACCTATCGCTACCCGTTCGTATTATCATTTATATGGTAACGATTTTGTTATTTACAGCAGGTGCTATCTTGCTGATTACTGCCAATCATTTCAATCAACAAACTAAACAATATCACGAAGATATTCTCAAACGAAAAGTTAGAGCGGTAGAGTCTGCGATAGATTACGAAATGGATAATTATCCTGGAATTGCAACCAAAGATAATATTCATGACATTTTAGAAGATGGTTTTCTTCGCATCGGTGATATCAATAAAACCGATATTGTAATTTATGATTTGCGTGGTAATAAAATTTTAACCACACAGCCAGTTTCAACGACTTATGATGTTTTACCTCAGAAAATATTAGACCAACTACAAAAATCAAATGATTTTATTGTAACGAATAAAGATACAGCCGACGACAATAATGTTTATTCGTCTTATAGTAATATCAAAAATTATTACAACGAAAATATTGCTGTTCTCTGTCTACCTTATCAATCTAACCAAGATTTTTTACAACAAGACATGTTTACATTAATTGGTAGTTATGGATTGGCTTTTGGAGTTATTCTTTTGTTTGGAACATTTGCGGTCTATTTTGTTACTAAACGTACGCTTAATAAACTTTGGTCGTTTGCAGATCGCATTCGGGAGACAGAAGTTATTGTAAACAATATGCCTATTCGCTATGACGGAAATGATGAAATCAAAGTTTTGGTCGATTCTTACAATGATATGTTGTATCGTTTAAAAGATCAATCCGATTTAATAGCCAAACAAGAAAGAGAAGAGGCTTGGCGGGATTTTGCGAGACAAGTTGCACATGAAGTTAAGAATCCATTGACTCCAATGCGATTGATGATTCAGAATTACATGCGAAGATTTGACCCAAATGATCCTGATATTGAAGAAAAAACAATGCGTACAGGAAATATTTTATTGCAACAAATTGATACCATTTCAGCAATAGCAGAAGCTTTTTCTGACTTTGCAAAAATGCCTTCTCGTAATGATGAAAAAATTGATGTGATTGATGTGATAAAAAATACACTGTATGTGTTTCCAATGGAATATATTGAATTCAATTATTCTCCCGAAATCATTATGATGCATTTTGACAAACAATATTTAAACAGGGTTATCACCAATATTACGAAAAATGCATTTCAATCTATTCCCAAATCACGTAAGGCAAAAGTAAAAGTTGATGTTTTACTGATAGATGGTTTTCTGCATATCAGTATAAAAGATAATGGGGATGGAATTCCGGTAGAATCTCAAGACTCTATTTTTGTTCCAAAATTTACAACGAAGAACAGTGGGATGGGGATTGGTTTACCAATGGTCAAAAAAATTATAGATGATTACGATGGAACCATCCGTTTTGAAACAGAGGTTTCAGTTGGGACAACGTTTTATATTTTGATTCCTTACAATGAATAGAAAACCTTTTCGATTCAAACAATTCGAAATTTTTCAAGACAAAACTGCAATGAAAGTAGGAACAGACGGGGTTTTACTTGGAGCATGGTCAAATCTCGAAACAGGAGAAAATATTTTGGATGTCGGAACAGGTACCGGTTTGATTTCTTTGATGCTGGCACAACGTTTTCCAAACTCAAGAGTTGACGCAATTGAAATTGATCATGATGCCTTCTTGCAAGCGAAAGAAAACTTCGAGCATTCTATTTTTTCTGAACGATTAAAGATAAAGAGTACATCACTTCAAGCTTATTCAAGCGATAAAAAATATGATCTAATTGTTAGTAACCCTCCATTTTTTACCGTTAATAACTCTGTTGATTTTGATGCACGTAAGCAGGCTCGTCAACAAGAAACATTAACTTTTACAGAGTTAATAGAAAATACGGCAAAAATGCTTCATAAAGAAGGTGTAGCAAGTTTTATTATTCCATATGATCAAATGGATGATTTTTATGAGAAAGCCTCTCAAAATGATTTAAAATTATCTAGAATAGTTTATGTAAAGGGAAATTCTAATTCATCAATTAAACGTGTTTTGCTGGAATTCAGTTTTCAAGAGCGAATAGTTTCAAAAGAAGAGTTGGTAATAGAACTAGAACGTCATCAATACACCAACGAATACATCAGCCTTACAAAAGATTTTTATTTAAAAATGTAATCTATACCTAGAATAGATTAGAAATAAAAAAACCGAGCAAATTGCTCGGTTTTTTTATTTTATTTGAAAGTCAATTTTTAAATTGTCGGTCCACCGGCTAATAAATCAGCAGTTGCAAATTCCTCAAACTTTTTGAAGTTTTCTTTAAATTTAGCAGCTAATATTTGAGCATTTTCTTTATAAGCTTCTTCAGTTGTAAATGATGTAGCAGGATTTAATTTTTCTTGTGCAACACCTTCAATAGCAACCGGAACTTCGAATCCGAAATATGGGTCTTTTCTGAACTCAACATTATTTAGATCTCCATTCAGTGCAGCATTAATAACGGCACGTGTATCTTTTAAAGACATGCGTTGTTTTTGACCATTCCATCCTGTATTGATCAACCAAACATTAACACCTGTTTTCTCCACTTTATCACTTAACATTTCTGCATATTTAGTCGGATGTAATGGCATAAATGGTGCGCCGAAACATGTAGAGAAAGTTGTTTGAGGCTCTGTAACACCAGCCTCTGTACCTGCGACTTTAGATGTGTATCCTGAAATAAATAAATAAGCAGCTTGATCCGGATTTAACCTTGCGATTGGAGGAAAAACACCATAAGCATCAAAAGATAAGAAGAAAATATTTTTAGGGTTTTTTCCTACTGATGGAACGGCGATATTTTCGATATAATCAATCGGGTAAGAAACACGTGTATTTTCTGTAATAGAAGTGTCTGTGAAATCTACTTCGTTTGTTCCTTGAACCAATTTACAGTTTTCCAATAAAGCTCCGTCTTTAATTGCAGCAAAAATTTCAGGCTCTCCTTCCGGAGATAAGTTGATTACTTTTGCATAACAGCCACCTTCAAAATTGAATACAGTATTGTCTTCAGTCCAACCGTGTTCATCATCACCAATTAAACGTCTGTTTTTATCAGCGGATAAGGTTGTTTTACCCGTTCCGGATAAACCAAAAAACATGGCTGTATCTCCGTTTTCACCAGAGTTAGCAGAACAGTGCATTGGCAAAGTTTTTCTAAATACAGGCATAATAAAGTTTAATGCAGAAAAAATTCCTTTTTTCATTTCTCCTGTATAGCCTGTTCCACCATTCAAAACGATTTTGCGTTTGAAGTTTAGAATCGAGAAATTGTGTTGTCTTGTCCCGTCTTCTTCTGCATTTGCAACAAAAGTTGGCGCATTAATAATCGTCCATTCAGAATCTCCGAAGTTTTTTAACTCTTCTTCTGTTGGACGGATAAACATATTGTAAATAAACAAATTAGCTGCAGGAGTTTCAGTGATCGCTCTGATTTTCGTTTTGTATGAATCATCTGCACAAGCAAAAGCATCGCGTACATAAACTTCACGGTTACTTAAGTGAGCAACAACTTTGTCATACAGCGCATCAAATTTTTCAGAATCGAAAGGAATATTAATATTTCCATCCCACCATACGTTATCTTCTGTAATTTCGTCTTTTACAATAAAACGATCTTTAGGAGATCGTCCTGTGAATTCTCCTGTAAGCATATTCACTGCTCCAGAAGAAGTAATTTCTCCTTGTCCTAACTCTACCATCTTCTTGGTAAGTTCTTCAGGAGATAATTGATAGTTGATTTTGGAATTTTTTATTCCGTAAGATGCCAATTCTATGCTCATTTTTGTGATTTTATAGTATCTTTATAAGATTAAAGGTAAAAACTTTGTGCAAAGTTACAATAAAAAAAAGCGTGAAAAATTTGACTTATGTCATTCACTTAAACGTTTTCGTGAATATTTATTCACCATATATTTGTAAGTTCTTATGCGTGCATATAAAAAAAAGCTTGTATTTAATATAAGTTTTATATTTTTGCACTAGTTTACAACAATTAAAATTAGAAAATTATGTCTGACATTACATCAAGAGTGAAAGCAATTATCGTAGATAAATTAGGAGTTGACGAAAGCGAAGTTACTCTAGAAGCAAGTTTCACTAACGATTTAGGAGCTGATTCATTAGACACTGTAGAATTAATCATGGAGTTCGAAAAAGAATTTGATATCCAAATTCCAGACGATCAAGCAGAAAAAATTTCTACTGTAGGTCAAGCTGTAAAATACATCGAAGACTTAAACAAGTAATAGTTCCTAATTTTTATGGAATTAAAAAGAGTAGTAGTAACAGGTTTAGGCGCGCTAACACCAATCGGAAATACATACCAAGAGTATTGGGATGGATTAGTGAATGGTGTAAGTGGCGCTGCGCCTATTACGCTTTTTGATGCAACTCTTTTTAAGACACAATTTGCTTGTGAGGTTAAAAACTTCAATATTGAAGACCATTTTGACCGAAAAGAAGCGCGCAAGATTGATCGTTGTGCCCAATTGGGAATTGTGGCTGCAAGAGAAGCTATCAAACATAGTGGTATTTTAGATGCTGCTAATGCAAACAAAGAGCGTATTGGTGTTATATGGGGATCTGGTATTGGTGGAATTAAAACTTTTGAAGAAGAAGTGTCTAATTATGCCACAGGAAATGGAACACCTCGTTTCAATCCTTTCTTTATCCCTAAGATGATTGCAGATATCACACCTGGTCATATTTCAATGGAATTTGGTCTTATGGGGCCTAATTATACAACTGTTTCGGCTTGTGCCTCTTCAACAAATGCAATTATTGATGCTTACATGTTATTAAGACTTGGAAAAGCTGAAGCAATAGTTACAGGAGGTTCGGAAGCTGCAATTACAGCATCTAGTATTGGAGGGTTCAATGCTTTGCATGCGTTATCAACCAGAAATGACGATCCACAAACAGCCTCTAGACCATTCGACAAAGACCGAGACGGTTTTGTAATGGGAGAAGGTGCAGGATGTATTGTTTTAGAAGAGTACGAACATGCAATTGCACGTGGAGCTACAATTTATGCTGAATTAGTAGGAACAGGAATGACAGCAGATGCTCACCATATTACAGCTCCACATCCCGAAGGATTAGGCGCATTAAATGTGATGAGAGAGGCTTTATTAGATGCCAATATCAGCGTAGAAGACGTGGATCATATCAATATGCACGGAACATCTACACCATTAGGTGATATTGCAGAATCTAAAGCAATTCAAAAATTATTTGGAGAACATGCTTATAATATTCAAATCAATTCAACAAAATCTATGACTGGTCACTTATTAGGTGGTGCAGGGATTATTGAAGCGATTTCGGCTATTGGAGCAATCAATAACAGTATCGTTCCACCAACAATTAATCATTTTACGGATGATGAAAATCTTGATCCGAAAATCGATTATACATTTAACAAAGCAAAAGAGAAAAATGTAGATTATGCATTGAGTAATACTTTTGGTTTCGGTGGTCACAATGCTTGTGTGATATTTAAGAAGTATAAGTAATGTCTTTCTTAAAAAAATTATTTTCTTTTAAAAATCATCGTGATGATTCAAATTCATCTGATCCTTTTTTGAAATTTTTGAAGTCGATTTTGGGTTATACTCCTCGCAATGTTGAGGTTTTTAAAGAAGCATTTACCCACAGATCTGCACAGAAAAAAGATGAAAATGGAAACAGTATAAACTTTGAAAGATTAGAGTTTTTAGGAGATGCATTACTTGGTGCTTCTGCAGCAATGCACTTATACTACAAAGCGCCAGATCAACAAGAAGGTTATTTGACAAAAATGCGCTCTAAAATTGTTTCGCGTAAACAATTGAATGCCGTTTCCAAACAACTTGGCTTGTTAGATTATTTGGATCCAATGAACAATCACAACAATTTAGGTGAAGATGTAAATGGTGATATGTTGGAGGCGTTGGTTGGTGCAATTTATGTTGATGGAGGCATAGATGCTGTACAAAAATTTATTCAAGTCAAAATTATTGACCCTTATGCGGATTTAGATCGTTTGGAACACACGATTACAAGTCACAAATCGTTGATTTTGGAATGGAGTCAAAAAACGAGAAATACGATAAGATTCAATACATTTGAGGAGCAAAACGCAGAAGATTTGCAGGTTTTTGTGTCAGTAATCCGTCTGAATGATAAAGTCATCTCGAAAGGGAGAGGAACTTCTAAAAAGAAAGCCGAAGAAAGCGCAGCAAAACGTGCGTACTATTCGCTACAAAAGAAAATAGAAAAAGTTTAGAAACATGGCAGAATTACTCTTATATGATGATTGGATAGATTTTCATCTCATAGGCGTAAATTCTAGTTTTAACACTTCTACACAATTTATTTTCCATCTCAACTCTACTTTTGATACGCGTTTTGAGCGTATTCACGATTTGGATATTCGGTTAGATGAGCATACTTATTTTTTCGAAACCTATCAATGGTTAGACGAAGCAAATAAAATAGATTATCATATCATTAAAAATACTCCAAATCAATCCGATTTTAAAAAAAATGAAGTAGATTTATCAAATCTTTTCAAAGAGAGCGTTATTCTTGTGCCAAATTACAAGGATTGCAACTATGTAGTAAAAATCTCTGGTTGGGAAGATGAACTACAATATCTTCAACTACCATTTGTAGAAAAAGATTTTATAAGAACGATCAAAAAAATAGATATCGATTTGATTAGCAATGCAGATCAATTGGTTTTCTAACAAAATATTGTGCATAAAAAAAGGGAAAATTATGATTTACGATAGACAATATCTTAAAAAGACAAAAATTGTCGCGACTTTAGGTCCGGCAACCGATAGTCCAGAGATTTTATTAGAAATGATGAGAAAAGGAACAGATGTGTTCCGTATCAACTTTTCGCACGCAGATTATGCGGATGTGAAACGTAAGATTGATACAATTCATCAATTAAATAACGATCATGGCTACAATACAGCAATTTTAGCGGATTTACAAGGACCTAAGTTGCGTATTGGAAAAATGGAACACGAAGATTTCGTAATCAATCCAGGAGATATTTTAACATTTACAAACGAAGATGTTGTAGGAACGAAAGAAAAAGTTTTTATGACGTACAAAAAGTTTGCGCAAGATGTGCAAGTGGGAGAAAATATTTTGATTGATGACGGAAAATTAATCTTCAAAGTAATCGAGACAAACGGAACGGATACTGTAAAAGCAGAAACGATTCAAGGAGGTCCATTACGTTCTAAAAAAGGAGTTAACTTACCAAATACAAATATCTCTTTACCAGCTCTAACAGAAAAAGATAAAGAAGATGCAAAATTCGCAATCGAAAATCGTGTCGATTGGTTTGCATTATCTTTTGTACGTTCTGGACAAGATGTAAAAGATTTATCAGAATTTATCAAAGAAAATGGAACATTAAAAATTCCAATTATCTCTAAAATCGAAAAACCAGAAGCATTAGAAAATATTGATGATATTTTAGAATTTTCTGATGGATTAATGGTTGCTCGTGGAGATTTAGGAGTTGAGGTTCCGTTTGAAATAGTTCCAAAAGCGCAAAAACAATTAATTGACAAAGCGAAATTAGCTCGTAAACCAGTTATTGTTGCAACACAAATGATGGAAACAATGATTTCTAGTTTGACACCAACTCGTGCTGAGGTTTCTGATGTTGCGAATGCAGTTTTTGATGGAGCAGATGCGGTAATGTTATCTGGAGAAACTTCTGTAGGACAATATCCTGTACAAGTTATCGAGAAAATGACGAAGATTCTTCAAACTGTTGAAGATGATGATCACGTACATGTACCAGAACACAAACCAAAGATCAAAAACGAACGTTTCGTAACTGATATGGTTTGTTATAATGCAGCTAGAATGGCAGAAGATACAGGAGCGAAAGCAATTGCAACTTTAACATATTCTGGTTATACAGCTTTCCAAATTTCTTCTCATCGTCCAAATTCATTTATTTTGGTTTTCAACCCAAGTAAACGTATTAACCGAATGTTGAATTTGTTATGGGGAGTAAAAGCAATCAATTACGATCCTCGCGATACTTCTACCGATCAAACGGTAACAGAAGTAAATATCTTAGCAAAGAATGCAGGTTATGTAGAATATGGTGATTATATCATCAATCTTAATGCAATGCCAGCATTTGAGAAAGGAATTACAAATACATTACGTATTTCGATGATTTAATAAAATCAATAATAATAGTTTAAAGCGTTCAATTTTTGAACGCTTTTTTTTGTATGTTAAAGAAAAAAATGATTTTAAAAGATTTGTTAAAATATAATTTATTAACTTCGTCAGTTCGAATTAGAAGAATTTATGTGTATTTATAACGTGATATTATCTGGAGGAGTAGGAAGTCGTTTATGGCCACTTTCTCGTAAAAGCCATCCAAAACAATATTTACCTTTGTTTAATGAGCAATCATTATTTGAGTTAACGATTCAACGTAATCGTCCAATTGCCGATAAATTAATTGTGATTGGGAATAAAGATAATGACCATTTAAGTCAAGAAGTTTTAGATAAACTTGATGTTGAATACACAAAAATTGTAGAAGCTGTTCCGCGTAATACAGCGGCGGCAATTGCATTTGCAGCTTTAGCAGTTGAGGATGATGATATTCTAATTGTTACACCATCTGATCATTTGATTGAAGATATGGAAGCTTACCAAGTTGCAATGAAAAAAGCGATTGCGCTAGCCGAAAAAGATTATATCGTAACATTTGGTGTTCATCCGACTCGTCCAGAAACGGGTTATGGTTATATTGAGCACAAAGGAGATAATGTACTTTCTTTCCGCGAAAAACCAAATCATATTACTGCGCAAGATTTTATCGAGCAAGGAAATTTTTTGTGGAATAGTGGAATGTTTTGTTTCAAAGCAAAAATTTTACTGAAAGAATTAAAGAAATTTGAGAAAGATATTTACGAAGCTTCAAAAATTGCTTGGTCTGACAATATTAACGGAGAATTGAACGAAGAACTTTCAATGAATATTCCATCAAATAGTATCGATTACGCCGTAATGGAACGAAGCAAGAAGATAAAAGTAGTTCCAGCAAAATTTGTTTGGAATGATTTAGGTTCTTTCGAATCCTTGTATGATTATTTTGTGATGAACGGACATTATGTCGATCGTAATGGAAACATGGTGATTGGAACAGATGTTTATACTTCTTTTGTTGGTTTACAAAATACCATTTTTGTGAATACCCCAACAGCGAATTTAATTCTACAAAAAGAATATTCACAGGAAGTAAAGAATGTTTACACGCATTTAGAAAAAATAAATTCTGAATTAATTTAAATACTTAGCACTCGATTTGAGTGCTTTTTTTATGTCAAAAAAGCTTAAAATTAATTCAATATAAATCCGTAAATTTGTCGTTCCAACAATATTATTATAAAATGACAACGGGAATTACATTCGGTATATTTGACCTTCTTCATGCAGGTCATGTGATGATGCTCGAAGAAGCCAAAAGACAATGCGACTACTTAATTGTAGGGCTTAATACAGATCCTGCAAGTGTAGATCCTTCCAAGAATAGCCCTACGCAATCCATAGTAGAGCGTTATATTCAATTAGAAGGCTGTCGATATGTCGACGAAATTATTCCCTACGAAACCGAACAAGATCTGTTTGATATGCTAAGTGCTTTACCAATAAATGTTAGAGTTATTGGGGAAGAATATCGAAATATCGACTTTACAGGAAAACAATATTGTTTAGATAATAATATTCAAATTTACTACAACAAGCGTACACATCGCTTCTCTAGTTCTGGATTAAGAAAAGTAGTTGCGACTTCTGAAAAGGAGAAATAATGAAAACAGTATTAATAACTGGTGTAGCTGGTTTTATAGGTTACCATTTAGCTGAAAAATTAATCGAAAAAAATATCAAAGTTGTTGGAATTGATAATATTAATGATTATTACACTGTACAGTTAAAATATGATCGATTAAAAGAATTAGGAATCAATCAAGAATTTGCTTCAAATTTTGGTCAGAAAGTTCTTTCTTCTAAACATGAAGAAAAGATGATTTTCTATCGAATGAATTTAGAAGATAAAGAGTCATTGGCTCAACTTTTTAAAGAATATTCGTTTGATGCGGTTGTTAATATGGCAGCTCAGGCTGGTGTTCGTTATAGTATCGAAAATCCTGATGCCTATGGACAAAGTAATTTGGTTGGTTTTCTAAATATTTTAGAATGTTGCCGAAATTATAACGTCAAAAAGTTATTGTACGCAAGTAGCTCAAGTATTTACGGAAACTCTTCAGATGTTCCTTTTTCAACAAATCAAAATGTTGATCATCCTATTAGTTTATACGCTGCAACCAAAAAAGCAAACGAGCTAATGGCGCATGCGTATAGCCATTTGTACGATTTCCAAACGATAGGTTTACGTTTTTTTACCGTTTATGGACCTTGGGGACGACCAGATATGGCGATGTTTTTGTTTACAGATGCAATCTTAAATCATCAACCTCTAAAAGTGTTTAATCACGGTGATTTATCACGAGATTTTACGTACATTGACGATATTATTCAAGGAATTGAAAAAATTCTTGAAGATAAAAATACAAACGAAAAATACCAATTATACAATATAGGAAATAGTAAACCTGTTCAATTAATGGACTTCATTAAAGAAGTTGAACATTCGACAGGTGAAAAAGCTATTTTAGAAATGTATCCGATGCAAGCAGGAGATGTCAATCAAACATGGGCAGATGTCCAAGATTTGAAAGAGAAATTTGGCTATAATCCTAATTATCCTGTTGACAAAGGAGTTTATAACTTTGTACAATGGTACAGAAAATATTATAATAAATAATGAATCAACAACATAAAATAGCAGTTATCGGCTTAGGTTACGTAGGTTTACCTTTGGCTCGATTATTTGCAACAAAATACCCTGTTGTTGGGTTTGATATCAATCAGAAACGTATTGCTGAATTAAATAATGGAATTGATTCAACTTTAGAAGTTGAAAATGATGTTTTACAAAATGTTTTAGTTAAACAAAATCCTTTTAATTCAGATTCTGAGCTTGTCGAAGAATCTCAAAACGGATTGTTTTGCTCTTCGAATACAGAAGATATTCAGGAAGCAACAATTTTTATTGTAACGGTTCCAACTCCTGTAGATAAAAATAATAGACCTGATTTAACGCCGCTTAAAAAGTCTTCAGAAACGGTAGGTAAAGTTTTAAAACCAAATAATATTGTTATTTACGAATCAACGGTTTATCCAGGTGTTACAGAAGAAGAATGTATTCCAGTATTGGAACAATTTTCGGGATTAAAGTTTAACCAAGATTTTTATGCGGGATATTCACCAGAGCGAATTAATCCAGGAGATAAAAAACATACGGTTGAGAAAATTTTAAAAGTAACATCAGGTTCAACTCCAGAAATTGGTCAAATTGTTGATGATTTATATAAATCGGTAATTGTTGCTGGAACACATTTAGCACCTACAATCAAGGTTGCAGAAGCGTCAAAAGTAATTGAAAATTCGCAAAGAGATATCAATATTGCGTTTATCAATGAATTATCGAAGATTTTCTCGCTAATGGATATTGATACAAATGATGTTTTAGAAGCAGCTGGAACAAAATGGAATTTTTTACCATTCAAACCAGGTCTTGTTGGAGGACATTGTATTGGTGTTGATCCATTTTATTTGGCTCAAAAGGCACAAGAAATTGGTTATTATTCTGAATTAATTTTAGCAGCAAGACGATTGAATGACTCGATGGGCGCATTTGTAGCTTCTCAAGTGGTTAAATTGTTAATAAATAACGATATCAAAGTAAAAGGAGCGAAAGTTCTAAATTTAGGAATTACCTTTAAAGAAAATTGCCCTGATATTCGTAATTCGAAAGCAATTGATGTGATTAATGCTTTAGAAGAATATGGAATCGAAGTGACAACTTTAGACCCTTGGGCTAACCAAGGTGAGGTGATGCATGAATATGGAATAAAATGTCATTCAGAACTTCTCGAAGGATCTAAATTTGACGCCATTATTTTGACTGTTTCACACAACGAATTTTTAAATCTTCAGTTAACGGATTATTTAAAAGAAAATGGAGTGATTTATGATGTAAAAGGGGCTTTGCCTAAAGAAGAAGTTGATAAACGACTATAAAAATACTATGAAAACTATTTTAATTACTGGAGGAGCTGGATTTATCGGTTCTCACGTTGTAAGAGAATTTGTCTTAAAATATCCTGAAACGAAAATTATCAACCTTGATGCGTTGACGTATGCTGGAAATTTAGAGAATTTGAAAGATATCGAAAGTAAATCAAATTACGAATTCGTAAAAGCTGATATTACTGACGCAAAACATATATTAGAGGTTTTTGAAAAACATGAACCAGATGGAGTAATCCATTTAGCTGCCGAATCTCACGTGGATCGTTCAATTACAAATCCGTTAGATTTTGTGATGACAAATGTGATTGGAACAGTAAATTTATTGAATGCTGCAAAAACGATTTGGAACAATAATTTCGAAGGAAAACGTTTTCATCATGTTTCGACAGATGAGGTTTTTGGCGCTTTAGGAGATGAAGGTTTTTTTACAGAAGAAACTTCTTATGATCCGCATTCGCCATATTCAGCATCAAAAGCATCTTCGGATCATTTTGTAAGAGCATATCATGATACATATGGTTTACCGATTGTTTTGACGAATTGTTCTAACAATTACGGGCCAAATCATTTCCCGGAAAAATTGATTCCGTTGTGTATTCATAATATTTTAAACGGGAATCCATTGCCAATTTACGGAGATGGAAAATATACACGCGATTGGTTATTTGTGATCGATCATGCAAAAGCGATTGATTTAGTTTTCCATGAAGGAAAAAATGGAGGTTCTTACAATGTAGGAGGTTTCAACGAATGGAAAAACATCGATTTGGTAAAAGAATTGTGCAAGCAAATGGATGAAAAATTAGGGAAAGAAGCAGGAACTTCAGAACAATTAATCACATTTGTGAAAGATCGTCCAGGACATGATTTACGTTATGCAATTGATGCAACAAAAATCAACGAAGAATTAGGCTGGAAACCAAGTGTGACGTTTGAGCAAGGTTTGAGTCTAACTATCGATTGGTTTTTATCCAACAAAGAATGGCTAGACAATGTAACCTCTGGCGATTACCAAAAATATTACGAAAAACAGTATAATTAATAGTTAATAAGGTTAAGAAAGTTAAGAAGGTTAAGAAAGTTAAGAAAGTTAAGAAAGTTAAGAAAGTTAAGAAAGTTAAGAAAGTTAGTTCTCCCCATTTCTCTATTTTCTCATTTCAACTTAAGCCTTTTTTACCACCACACATATAAAACTTTAAAAAATATGGCTAGTCATAAAGAATTAAAAGTTTGGCAAGAATCTATGGATTTAGTCGTCTGTATTTATGAAACTGTAAAAATTTTCCCTAAAGAAGAACTTTACGGATTGACAAGTCAAATGAAACGGAGTGCGGTCTCTATCCCAAGTAATATTGCAGAAGGAGCAGGTCGACAAAGTCAAGCTGAGTTTATACGTTTTCTTTATATTGCGCTAGGTTCAGTAAGTGAACTTGAAACGCAATTGGAAATAGCTTTTCGATTAGGATTTATTGGTAATTTAATACAATTTCAAAAGAGTATAAATTATATAAAAAGTATGCTTTCTAAATTGATTAAATCATTGAGAATAGATTAACCTTTTTATATCTATCTAACCTTATTAACCTTTTATAACCTTATCAACTTTATTAACATTATAAAACAATATTGACAATTAAATGAAAGCGACAGAAACGAAATTAAAAGGTTGTTTTATTTTAGAACCTACAGTTTTTGAAGATTCGAGAGGTTATTTTTTTGAATCATATAACGAGAATAAATTGAAAGAAATTTTGGGTTATAAACCAACTTTTGTTCAAGATAATCAGTCTAAATCTTCTTACGGTGTAGTTCGTGGATTACATATGCAAGCAGGAGAACATGCCCAAGCAAAATTGGTTCGTGTGGTAGAAGGAGCGGTAATAGATGTTGCAGTTGATGTTCGTCCAGGTTCTGAAACCTATGGTCAATCAGTTGCAGTAGAATTATCTGCTGAGAATAAACGCCAATTGTTTATTCCGAGAGGATTTTTACATGGATTTTCTGTTATTTCTGATTCTGCTACATTTTTCTATAAATGTGACAATGGTTATAATAAAGAGTCAGAAGACGGCGTTAACCCTTTAGACAGCGAACTGAATATAGATTGGCAAATTCCAACAGATAAAATGATAATCTCTGAAAAAGATCAAGAAGCACAGTCGTTTGAGGAATTTAAAGTTAAGGGGTTAGAAGGTTAAGAGGTTAGAAAGGTTAGGAGGTTAGGAGGTTAAGAGGTTAGGAGGTGATAAAGTTAAAAAGACTAATTTTGCCATATAACCATATAACCATATAACCATATAACCCTTTAACCATATAACCATATAACCATATAACCATATAACCATCTAACCATCTAACCATCTAACCGTTTTAACAACAAAAAAAAACATGAAAGGAATAATATTAGCCGGAGGCTCAGGTACAAGGTTGCATCCATTAACATTAGCTGTCAGTAAACAGTTAATGCCAGTATATGATAAACCAATGATTTATTATCCATTATCAACTTTAATGTTGGCTGGAATTAATGAAATATTGATTATTTCTACACCACACGATTTACCTCATTTCGAGAAGTTATTAGGTGACGGTTCTCAAATAGGATGTAAATTTTCTTATAAAGAACAACCAAGTCCAGATGGTTTAGCGCAAGCGTTTATTCTAGGAGAAGAATTTATTGGTGATGATAAAGTAGCTTTAATTTTAGGAGATAATATTTTCTATGCTTCTGGAATGTCTAAATTATTACAAGATTCTGCGAATCCTGACGGAGGAGTAGTTTTTGCATATCAAGTATCTGATCCTGAAAGATATGGTGTTGTTGAGTTTAACAAGAATAATGAAGTAGTTTCGATTGAAGAGAAGCCTTCTGAACCAAAATCAAATTATGCAGTTCCGGGATTATATTTTTATGACAATAATGTGATAGAAATTGCTAAAAATATAAAACCATCTCCTCGTGGAGAATTAGAAATTACAGACATTAATGCCGAATACCTAAAAAGAGGTAAACTGAAAGTAGGTGTTTTCAACCGTGGAACAGCTTGGCTAGATACAGGTACAATCAACTCTTTGATGCAAGCGGGGCAATTTGTTCAAGTGATTGAAGAACGCCAAGGAATGAAAATTGGAGCTATTGAGGAGGTAGCCTATAGAATGGGATATATCAACAAAGAGCAATTAACAAAAATTGCAGAACCATTACAAAAAAGTGGTTATGGGGAGTATTTAATGAAGGTTTGTAAATAAGACAAATAATTGTTTTTAAATGTTAGATCAAATAATTATTGATATTCTATTTTACTAAAAAAAATATTTTTAAAATCTAAAATGTAATTAATAAAAAAAATGCAAATAAAAGATAAAGTACTTCTAATTACAGGTGGAACAGGTTCTTTTGGAACAGCTGTTCTTAACCGTTTTTTAGCAACCGATCATTTCAAAGAAATTCGCATTTTTTCACGTGATGAGAAAAAGCAAGATGATATGCGTAATCTTTACAAAAACGATAAAATTAAATATTATATTGGCGATGTTCGAGATTTCAACTCAGTAGAACCAGCGACTCGTGGTGTAGATTATATTTTTCACGCGGCAGCATTGAAGCAAGTTCCTTCGTGCGAATTTTTTCCAATGCAAGCAGTAAAAACAAATGTAGAAGGTACGCAGAATGTGATCCGTGCTGCCTCTTCTAATGGTGTTAAAAAAGTAATTTGTCTTTCGACAGACAAAGCAGCTTATCCAATTAATGCGATGGGAATTTCTAAAGCGATGATGGAAAAAGTTGCTGTTGCAGAAGCACGTAACTTGACTGAAACTGTTGTATGTTTAACACGTTATGGGAATGTAATGGCATCTCGCGGATCGGTTATTCCATTGTTTTTAAATCAAATTCAAAAAGGAGAACCTATCACAATCACAGATCCGAACATGTCTCGCTTCTTCATGTCTTTAGAAGATGCAGTAGATTTAGTTCTTTTCGCTTTTGAAAATGGAAACCCGGGAGACTTGTTTGTGAATAAAGCTCCAGCAGGTTCGATTGGAGATTTAGCTCAAGCCTTAATAGAATTAACAGGTAAAAAAGTTCCAGTAAAAGTAATTGGTACACGTCATGGTGAAAAGTTATACGAAACACTTTGTACACGTGAAGAAATGATGAAGGCTGAAGATATGGGAGATTTTTACCGTGTACCAGCAGATAATCGTGATTTAAATTATGCAAAATATTTCTCGGAAGGAGAGAAAGATGTATCTATAATTGAGGATTATCATTCGCATAATACAGAACAACAAGGTGTAGAAGGATTAAAAAAATTAGTATCTACATTACCTTTAATTCGTAAAGAGGTATTCGGTGAAGATGTAATGCAATATCCTTATTAGTGATTAGGTACTAGAGACTAGGAATTTAAATATTGGTTTAATATTAAAATAAAATGCAGATACATAAAGATTTAGAAGTTTCTTTAAATGAACATATAGATACGATTGAACAAATTGAAAAAATGTTAAATAGACTAATCTAGTATCGTAATCAAAACTATAATGAAAAGTCTCCAATCCCCAATTCCTAATCCCCAATTTCTAAAGGGTAATAGACACGAAGACGAAAGAGGAATTATCACATATAATAATGATTTTGATGCCTCACAAATCAAGCGTATTTATACTATCGAGAATCATTCTGTATACTTTAGTCGAGGATGGCAAGGGCATAAAATTGAGCAACGATGGTTTGCTACGATGAAAGGTCGATTCGAAATTTCAGTCATCAAAGTCGATGATTTCGAAAATCCTTCCAAAAAATTAACTGTAAATACATATGAATTATCTGATGAATTGTTAACTTATCTTCATATTCCAGCAGGTCATATAACAGCAATACAAGCTTTAGAAGAAGAAAGTAAATTGTTGGTTCTTGCGGACTATGCCTTGGGCGAAATTCAAGATGAATATAGGTTTGCATTAGATTATTTTAAAAACGAATAATGAAAAAAATAGGAATTACAGGACAAAAAGGCTTTGTAGGAAGTCATTTATATAACACATTAGGATTATATCCCGAAGAATTTGAAAGAGTAGATTTTGATAAAGAATTCTTTGAGAATGACACTCAATTAGACGAATTTGTAGCTCAATGTGATGTAATTGTTCATTTAGCAGCGATGAATCGTCACGAATCCGAACAATTTATCTACGAAACCAATGTTGCGTTAGCCAATAAATTGGTAGATTCATTAAAAAGAACAAATTCTAAAGCACATGTTTTGATGTCTTCTTCAACGCAAGAGGAACGCGATAATTTATACGGAAAGTCAAAACGTGAAGGTCGTGAAGCGATTGTAAATTGGGCAAACGAAAACGGAGGAAAAGCAACTGGTTTGATTATCCCGAATGTTTTTGGTGCTTTTGGTAAGCCATTTTACAATTCTTTTATCGGAACTTTTTGTCATCAATTAACACATGGTGAAACGCCAACGATTGCAAATGATGGCGAAGTAAAGCTAATTTATGTTCAAGAATTGGTAATGAAAATAATTGAAGAAATTCGTTCCGAAAAAAGTACCGCAGAATTATTCGTAGAACCTACTTCAACAAAAAAAGTGTCTGAGGTTTTAGACTTATTGGACGGTTATAAAACTAAATATTTCGACGGAGGAGAAATCCCTGTTTTGAGTGATAAATTTGAACATAATTTATTCAATACGTATCGTTCATACATCGATTACAAAACGCATTTTCCTGTGAAATTTACGCAACATACTGATCCTAGAGGTGCTTTTGTGGAAGTTATTCGTTTGGGAATTGGCGGACAATGTTCATTTTCAACAACGGTTCCAGATATCACGAGAGGAAATCATTACCACACTCGTAAAATTGAACGTTTTGCGGTGATTAAAGGAAAAGCTTTAATTCAACTAAGAAAAATTGATACAGATGAAGTTTTGGATTTCTATTTAGATGGAACCGAACCAGCGTATGTAGATATGCCTATTTGGTACACCCATAATATCAAAAATATTGGGAATGAAGATTTATATACCATTTTTTGGATAGATGAACCATTCAATCCAGAGGATGCGGATACTTATTTTTTGGAAGTGTAATAGGGAAGTAAGAAGTGTAAAGTAAAAAGGTAAAAGTATTTTAATAATGAAAAATGACTTGTTGAATAGAACTTTTTTGTTTGATGTAGCAGTTATTAAATTTTTAAGAACTTTCCTGATACTAGTGATTTGAAGATAATAAAATATCAATTAGTCAAAGCGGCTACATCTATTGGTGCAAATTATGAAGAAGCACAAGCAGGTTCTTCTAAAGCAGATTTTATTAATAAAGTAGACATCTCGCTTAAAGAAGCAAGAGAATCTAATTATTGGTTAAGACTAATTGAAGCATTAGAAAAAGAATCATTCGAACTAACTGTTATAATAAATGAATCAAAATAAATTAAAAATATATTAGGAGCGATTGTGAAAAATGCAAGAAATAATTAATGGCAACAATTTAATTTTTCCTTTTTCCATTTTCCTTTTAACTTAATAGATATGAAAAAACTAAAAGTAATGACGGTTGTTGGAACACGGCCAGAAATTATTCGATTATCAAGAGTATTAGCAGCTTTAGACGTTTCTGAAGCTATAGAGCATACAATCGTTCATACAGGACAAAATTATGATTACGAGTTAAATCAAATCTTTTTTGAAGATTTAGGACTTCGTAAACCCGATTATTTCTTAGAAGCTGCGGGGAAAACAGCCACCGAAACAGTAGGAAATATTTTAATCAAAATAGATCCGCTTTTAGAGGAAATAAAACCTGATGCTTTTTTAGTTTTAGGTGATACAAATTCATGTTTATGTGCCATTCCTGCAAAAAAACGTCATATTCCGATTTTTCACATGGAAGCAGGAAATCGTTGTTTTGATCAAAGGGTTCCAGAAGAAACAAACCGTAAAATTGTTGACCATACAGCAGATATTAACTTAACATATTCAGACATTGCGAGAGAATATTTGTTAAGAGAAGGATTACCAGCAGATCGTATTATCAAAACAGGTTCTCCAATGTTCGAAGTTCTAAATCATTATTTACCAGAAATCAAATCATCAAATGTTTTAGAAAAATTAGATTTAGAAAAAGGGAAGTTTTTTGTTGTGTCTGCTCATAGAGAAGAAAATATCAATTCGGAGAAAAATTTTCGTGGATTGATGACATCATTGAATACTATTGCGGAAAAATACCAATATCCAATTATTGTATCAACGCATCCACGTACACAAAATATGATTGACAAGATGCAAATCGAAACGCGTCCCGAGATTCAGTTTTTAAAACCGCTTGGTTTTCATGATTACAATGCATTGCAAATGCATGCCTATGCTTGTTTATCAGATTCAGGAACAATTTCAGAAGAATCATCTATTCTTAATTTTAGAGCGCTAAATATTCGTCAAGCACACGAACGTCCAGAGGCAATGGAAGAAGCTTCAGTAATGATGGTAGGACTTTCACCAGATCGTATCATGCAAGGTTTAGTGCAGGTATTACAGCAAGAGGTAGGAGATAAACGTAACTTCCGTGCAGTAGCTGATTATTCGATGCCAAATGTATCAGAGAAAATGGTACGTATTATCATTTCATATACAGATTATATCAAAAGAACCGTTTGGTCAGAAGAAATATAGAAGAGTATGAAAGTTTTGATGATTAATTCTGTATCAGGTTATGGAAGTACAGGCTCTATTTGCGAGGATATTGCAAATGTGTTGGAACAGCAAGGCCATGAATGTTATATTGCTTATGGGCAGTTATCAACATCTTATCATAAAAGCTTTAAAATAGGTACGCGAATAGAAAATCATCTTCACAATGTAGGTCGTCGTCTTATAGGTAAACAAGGATATTATACTAAAAGAGGAACCACAAAATTGATTGATTTTATAAAAGAATATAATCCTGATGTTATTCATTTACATAATTTGCATGGTAATTATTTAAATTTAGAAATATTATTTGATTTTCTAAATTTAGTACAAAAGCGAGTAGTCTGGACATTACACGATTGTTGGGCGTTTACAGGAAGGTGCGCATATTATTCTGATTTATTATGTGATAAGTGGAAAATAGAATGTTCTCATTGTCCGCAATTTAAAACTTATTTATCAAGTGTCTTCTTAGATAAAAGTCAAGAGATGCATCGAGATAAAAAGAAGTGGTTTACAAAATTAGAAAAAGCAACAATACATACAGTGTCAAATTGGTTAGCAGGAGAAGTTAAGCAATCATTACTAAACTGTTATGAAATAAAGCCTATATACAACTGGATAAATCACAGTATTTTTAGACCGGTTTCAGATGATTCTATCATAGATCAATATAATTTGAATTCAGAAAAATTTACTATTATTTGTGTTAGTGGCCAATGGAGTTTGGGAACGGTACGATACAATGATTTAATAAAATTTGCGAAGGAAATAGGAAATGATTATCAGATTATTGTTGTAGGAAAAGTGGCAAAAAATTGTAAATTTCCGAAAAACTGTATAGTAATTCCTTATGTGGATGGAAAGAGTGAGCTTGCAAAACTATATAGTTTTGCAGATGTTTACGTACATTTTTCGACAGAAGATACCTTTGGTTTAGTAATAGCAGAAGCAATGAGTTGTGGTACACCAGTCGTCGTGAACAATGTAACTGCATGTCCTGAAGTTGTTGGCGAGGGTTGCGGGTATGTTATAAAAAGTCGTGATAATTTAGCAAGAATTAATGCAGTTAAAACGATAGAAAAAAATGGGAAATCACATTATAGTAAAGTATGTAGAGCGTATGTTTTAGAAAACTATGATATAACTATAAATATCAATGAAATTATTAATTTATATATAAATAAAAGCTAAAATATGTTATATATATTAATATTTTGTGTGATTGTAATATTTTTTGTGTTTTTTTCTTCTAGTCTAAGAAAAGGTAATGAAATTAAAACTAAAAATAATTACATTAAAACAATTTGTCTAATTTTTGTTCTATTTTCAGGTTTACGAAATCTTGGAGTAGGAGAGGATACTTATGCCTATTATATTGGCTATGAAAATACAAAGAGTATATCTTGGAAACAATTGGTTGGTATGTTAACTAACTTTTATAATACTGTAGACCGTAAGGATATTGGTTATACTGTTTTTGAAAAAATTACTCAAATTTTTACAAATAATTTTCAGATTTATCTATTTTTAGTTGCTATTATATTCTATATTTCCTTTTATAATTTTTTAAAGAATAATACGAATAAAATTACTGAGGCTTTTTTAGCAATAATAATTTTTTATGTATTATTTTTTTATGTTTTCTCAATTACTTCAATTAGACAATCGTTAGCTCTTGCAGCAACTTTTTATTGTTATGAATTAATAAAAAAAAGAAAGTTGTTGTTGTTCTTATGTGTTTTACTTCTCACATCACTAATACATAAATCGGTATTAATTTTTATACCGTTCTATTTTTTATGCAATATAAAAAATACGAAATGGATTTTTCCAACTACCTTATTAATATTTCCATTAATAATGGTGTTTAAAAATCAATTAACATTTTTTTTATTAGGTTTCGGAGGTTATGAAGAATATAAAGAATTTGATGGATCGGGAACAATAAATTTTACTATTATATTTTTGATGGTTTGTATTTTTACATTATATAGAAAAAAAGTGTTGTTAAAGCAAGATGCTAATAATATCCATTATTATAATGCAATGGCTTGTGCTTTGGTTTTATTGCCTTTATCTTGGATTAATCCTGCTTTACTTAGAATTACTATGTATTTTTCTATATATATGATTTTGCTAATTCCGAAAGCAATAAATTCATTGAATAAAATTCCTTTCAAAGGTAGAAGAGAAATTGTAGGATGGGCTGTAATAGTATTATTCATATTATTTATTAGAACAAATTATACAAAAGAATATCGTTTTTATTGGGAACCAATTAAATTAGGAGAAAACTATAATGAATAGAATAAAGTACATAGGGTTTTACAACCACAATTCATCTAAAATAAACCGTACTTGCGCTTTATCAGCTGTTAATAAGATGGATTATGTCATAAGTAGTTTGAATGAGATTGGATATGGAGTTGATATTATTTCACCATCCTGGTTAGTTCCTACAGAAAAGTCATTTTTTAAAAGAGGAGAAACAATAAGTTTGGCTAATAACAATTATATTTATAGCCCATCTTTTAATACTAAATATAAATTACTTAGTTACTTTACCATTATTTTATCATGGGTATGGTTGTTTTTTTATTTACTTTTTAAAGTTAAAAAAAATGAAAAAATAATAATATATCACTCAATTTGGTTATTAGCGCCACTAATTTTTATAAGACTATTTAAAGAACTTGATATAATTCTAGAAGTTGAGGAGATATATAGTGATGTGAATTCTTTACATAAAAAATTTAAAAAGAAAGAGTTAAAATTTATTAGAAATTCAAATTCATTTATTTTTTCTACAGATTTATTAGATAAAAAAATAAACTTAGAGAATAAACCATCTGTTATTTTATATGGTAATTATAAAGTTTTTCCTAGATTAAATAAAACGAATAATGATAATAAAATACATTTGCTCTATGCAGGAATAATAGATAAAGATAAAGCGGGAGCATTTAATGCAGTTGAAGCTATGCGATTTTTAGATGAAAAGTATATACTACATGTAATTGGATTTGGAGAGATTGAAGAACTAAAAGAAAAGATTCGAATAGTAAATTCTTTATCAAAAGCTGTGATTTTTTATGATGGATTAAAAACAGGAGATGATTTTATAATTTATGCCCAAAAATGTCATATTGGATTAAGTACGCAAAAAATGGAAGGAGAGTATTTGGATACATCATTCCCTAGTAAAATTTTAACATATTTAGGATTAGGACTTAATGTAGTAAGTTGTAATATTAGATGTGTTGAAGTTTCAGCCATTAGTAAGCTTGTTAGTTCTTATAGTATAGATAAACCAGAAGAAATAAGTAAATCAATACAAGAGGTTGAGCTTAGGTCTTTTCAAGAAATAACAGAAAAGCTGAATTTGTTAAATAATAATTTTAAAAATAAATTAATTGAAATTATTACAAAGTAATGATTAATAAGCTTAAAAAATTAGAGACCAGAAACAAAAGAGTACTGGTTAACATGTTTTTAGCAGTTGCTTTAAAAGGTTCTGGTATGTTAATTTCATTATTAATGTTACCAACGTATATGAGTTTTTTTACTAACCAATCTACTTTAGGGATATGGTTTACCTTATTAGCCTTTATTAATTGGTTTATAACATTTGACTTAGGTGTTACAAATGGGCTTAGGAATAGATTAGTAGGCCCTATTCTTAATAATGATGGAGAAGAAATAAAGAGATTAATTTCATCATCATACGGAGTAATATTTTTATTAGTACTTCTAATTTCGATAATAGCTATTCCATTATTTACTTTCATTAATTGGCAAACTTTTCTTAACACCAACATTAGTAATGCATATTTATTAAAAGTTATTGTCATTTTATTTTTAGGAGTAATGATTCAATTCGTATTGAAAACAGTCTATTCCGTATTATATGCTTTAAATAGTCCAAGTTTAGTAAGTTTAGTAGCTTTATCTTCGAGTATTTTACTCTTAATAGGGCTAAAAATTTTACCTAAGTATAGTGAAGAAGTAAATTTATTAAATTTAAGTTTATTATACTTAATTACATTTACTTTACCTATAATACTTGTTACAATTTATGTAAAAATATATATATTAAAATCAAATTTCTTTTCTATTAAAAGTATTCATTATAATTACGGAAAAAAAGTATTATCTATTGGAATCATTTTTTTCTTGATTCAAATATTGTATCTTATTATGTCAAATACAAATGAGGTATTTATTACGGCAACAAACTCTTCGAAAGATGTTGTTACATATAAGGTTTATTACAGTTTATTTTCTTTGGTGAGTTCATTTTTTGTAGTAATGATGACTCCATTATGGTCAGAAATTACTACAGCATATGAAAAAGAAGAATATAATTGGTTAAGTGGTCTTGCTAAACGATTATATAAACTTTTATTTTTATCAATCATTATG
Organism: Empedobacter sp. UBA6745; assembly: GCF_002453775.1. Taxonomy (NCBI): domain Bacteria; kingdom Pseudomonadati; phylum Bacteroidota; class Flavobacteriia; order Flavobacteriales; family Weeksellaceae; genus Empedobacter; species Empedobacter sp. UBA6745. The sequence continues at coordinate 110,867 of NZ_DKHL01000032.1, read as the reverse complement.
TTAATTTTATTAACATTTTGTTCTCAGACTATTTTAGATATTTGGCTTAAAGAAAAATCATTTCAAATTAATTATTTGTATTGTTTTATATTTTCAATTTTTGTATTTGTTTCAATGTGGAATTCAATTATATCAAGTTTTGCAAATGGGCTTGGAATATTAAAAATTCAATTGATATTTATGACTGTAGGTGTTTTATTATTTATGGTTTTTATATACATAACAAAAGATTACAATAGTTGGATATTTATAATAGTAGCAAATATATTAGCTATGTTGCCTTATTGTATAGTTCAATCAATTTGGCTGAGAAATTTCTTAAAAGAAAATAGATCTTAATAAATTAAAAAAAACGATTAAATGCCTTTATTTAGTATTATTATTCCCGTATATAAAGTAGAAAACTATTTACATAAATGTGTAAATAGTGTATTAAGTCAAAACTATGAAGATTACGAAATTATATTAGTTAATGATGGTTCTCCTGATAACTGTCCTCAAATCTGTGATCAATTTGCAGCTAATGATAGTAGAATAAAAGTTATACACAAAGCCAATGGTGGTTTATCTGATGCTCGAAATGTAGGGGTTGAACAAGCGAATGGTGAATACATATTATTCTTAGATAGTGATGATTATTGGGAAGGAAATTATGCCTTATCAAGTTTAGCAGAAACTATTGTAAATAATAAGAAAGACATTATTTTATATGGTACTAAAGATGTTAATTTAGTTAATAATACAACATTTTTAAGTAGAGGTAATTATCAATTAGAAGAAATAAGAATTAATAAAGTATCTGCAATAAAATCGTTGATAAATACCAATAATTTTCCTGGATCTGCATGGGTATTAGCTATAAAAAAAGAGCTTTTAATTAGTAATAATATTAAATTTAAAACAGGGATAAAAGCAGAGGATATAGATTGGTTATTAAATGTTTTTTATAACGTTGATTCGATAGATGCAATCAATACTCCTTTTTATATGTATATAAAAAATAGGCCAGGTTCTATTACAAATACATCAGATGAAAAAAGTATTATAGATATTTTGTATTCAGTATCTAAATGGAAAAATATTTTAGAAGCAGATAATTCAGAAATTAATAAGTATCTACTTTCGTATTTAGCAAGTCAATACATCACGTCGTATATTATTTTTTCTAAATTGAAAAATCCTAATCCAGAATTATATATAAAAATAAAGAATGAAGCTTCAATTTTAACTTATGCATTAGGTAAAAAAGCAAAGTTTTGTAAGTTTATGATTGATAATTTTGGGATTAGATTTAGTGGTGAATTATTTAATACTATTTATAAATTAAACTGTCAATATAACTTTTTAAGAATCTTAACAAAATAATGAAAAAAAGAATCTTATTAATTTCCGGAGAGGCGTGGAGAAATGAAAGTAATGGAGGGAACGTTCTTACTAATTTATTTGAATCATTTACTGATGATTATGAATTTGCGCAGATTTATACAAATCCTGCTCTACCCTCAAATAACATTTGTTTTAATTATTTTCATTTATCAGAAGCTGAAATGATTAGGTCAGCAGTGAAGAAGAGGTCATTTGGCAAAATTTTAGTACAAGAACAACTAAAAGCTAAAGTAAAAACTACTGATGTATTAACTAATAATAAGTTTAGATTTATAAAAAAATTCTTTTTAAATACAGCTTATTTTGTACAAGATTTATTGTGGCGTTCATCAAAATGGAAATCACTAGAATTAGAACGTTTTATAAAAGAATATAATCCAGATATTATTTTTGCCCCCATGTATTATGGTATTCATTTACATCGTTTAGATAGGTATGTAGCTGAGTTAACTAATAAGAAATTGGTTTCTTATGTTTCTGATGATCATTTAACGTATAAACATTTTTCGTTATCTCCATTTTTTTGGATCAATAGAGTAATTCTAAGAGCAAATGTAAAAAAAACTTCAAAGTACTATTCTCTATTATATACGATGACACAGGAACAATTAAATGAGTATCAGCCGGTTTTAAAAGTACCAATGAAAGTACTGAAAAAAGCTGGAGATTTTGAGATAAAACCAGTATATAATTACTCAAAAGAAAAACCTATTACTTTATTTTATGGAGGTAATTTAATTTATAACCGATATAAAACATTGGCTCGTTTAGCAGAGGTTATTAAGCAATTAAATCAAGAAAAACTTAATTTTAAACTAATAATAGCGACTCAAACACCTATAACAGATAAGATTAATCAATTACTAAATGATGGAAAAAACTGTATAATTGTTGGTAAATTAAATAGCAGTCAAATGCAGGATTATTATCAATCATCAGATATTGTTTTACATGTAGAATCTTTTGATTTACAACAGAAGTTAGTTACTCGATTATCGTTTTCAACTAAGATAATAGATTTACTGTCTACAGGTAGATGCGTAATCGCTATTTGTTGGAAAGAAAGTTCACCTTATAAATATTTGAAAAGTGAAGATGCCGCCATTTGCATAAATAATCTTAACTCTATTAAAAGTGAATTAGAAAAGTTAAAAGAAAATCCAAAATTATTAGAAGAATATGCAAATAAAGCCTGGGACTGTGGACAACGAAATCATCAAAAAAAGAATGTTTCAGCTATTTTTAGAAATGATTTAGAATCTTTAATTGTTTAATATGTCTACTCCTTTAGTTTCAATTATAGTTCCTGTATATAATGTTGAATTGTATCTAGAACAATGTTTAGAAAGTATTATACAACAAACATTCAGTAATCTTGAGATTATTGTAATTAATGATGGTTCTACAGATAATTCATTTAAAATTATAAAAGAGTTTACAAATAAAGATTCACGTTTTATATTAATAGATCAAGAGAATAAAGGTATTTCTTTTGCTAGAAATTTAGGTATAAATAATTCTTCTGGAGATTATTTGATGTTTGTTGATAGTGATGATTGGATAGCTCCAAATACAGTTGAAGTTTTATTAAGTAAAATTTATGATACGGATTTGGTTGCTTGTTCTTATAATAGAGCATATGTTGGTAAGGAAATACCAAGAATTTTTCAATTTACTGGAAATGTTAGTAATGTTAGTTTTCAAAGACGTTTAGTTGGATTAATTAATGAAGAACTTAATGATCCAAGTCAGATAGATAGTTTAGTTACTGTTTGGGCTAAGTTATATAAATCAAAATTAATTAAAGATCATAAGATAGAATTTATATCAACTAAGGAAATAGGAACTTGTGAAGATTTGATTTTTAATTTATTTTATTTAGAATATTGTACTAATGTTTATATTAGTAATGAACCTTTATATTTTTACAGAAAAATAAATTTGTCATCTTTTACTTCTAAGTATAAATCAGATTTATTTTTACTTTGGAAAAATCTATTTAATAAATTAGAAAGTTTAACTAAACATAAAGGTAATGACTTTGAAATAGCATTAAATAATAGAATTGCTCTAAGTATTATAGGTTTAGGTATTAATGAACTACAGAATGAAAAAGGATTTTTTGCTATTTATAAAAATCTAAGATTAATTTTAAATAATGAGTTATATATAAAAGCTTATTCTAATTTACAATTAAAATACTTTCCAATTCATTGGAGAATATTTTTCTTTTGTTCAAAACATAGAATTATTTTAGGTGTATATCTAATATTGTTGGGTATCAAGTTTATGATTAATAAGAATAATGAAAACTAAAATCATCCGCATATCCACTGTTCCAATTTCGCTTAATATATTATTAAAAGGACAATTAAAATTTTTGTCAAAAAAATTTGAAATTATTGGACTTTCATCTCAAGGAAATGATTTAATCGAAGTAGGTAAAAGAGAAGAGATAAAAACGATTTCTGTCGATATGGAACGTGGTATTAGCCCGTTTAAAGATTTAATTTCACTTTTTAAACTTTATAGTCAATTTCGAAAAGAAAAACCGACTATTGTACATTCTATCACCCCAAAAGCAGGTTTGCTAACAATGCTGGCAGGTAAAATGGCAGGTGTACCTATACGAATGCATACTTTTACGGGGCTTATTTTTCCTAATAGAACTGGATTATTGCAAAAATTATTGATTAAGATGGATCAGCTATTGTGTTGGGCTGCAACGAATATATATCCTGAAGGGAATGGTGTAAAGGATGATTTAATTAAGTTTAAAATCACTTCCAAACCATTAAAAGTATTAGCAAATGGAAATGTTAACGGAATTGATTTAGAATTTTTTTCACCAGCTCAAATTTCACCAGAAAAACAAGAACAACTAAAACAAGAATTAAAGATTAATGAAAATGATTTTGTTTTTATTTTTGTAGGACGATTAGTTGGAGACAAAGGAATCAATGAGTTAGTTGAAGCGTTTCAGAAACTAGAAATTAGAGATCAGAAATTAGGAATTAGTTCCGAACCCCAAATCTCCAGTCTCCAGTCTCCAATCTCTAATTCCCAATCCCGAATCCCTAAACTCTTATTAGTAGGTCCATTAGAAAGTGAACTTGATCCTTTAAAGGAGGAAACATTGAAAGAAATTGAGAATAATGAGAATATTATTTCGGTTGGCTTTCAAAAAGATGTTCGTTCATATTTTGCTATTGCTAATGCGTTGGTTTTTCCAAGTTACCGCGAAGGCTTTCCGAATGTTGTAATACAAGCAGGAGCAATGGAATTACCAAGTATTGTAAGTGATATCAACGGATGCAATGAAATTATTGTAGAAGGCAAAAATGGAACAATAATTCCAGTTAAAGATACGGATTCTGTGTTGCATGCCATGCAAAAGTTGATGGTAGATAAAGACTATTACCTTAGATTAAAGAATAATGCTCGTACATTGATACAAGAACGCTATGAACAATCAGTTGTATGGGACGCCTTATTAGATGAATATAATTCATTAATTAATAAACTAGAAACTAGAAACTAGAAACTAGAAATATTAATTCTAATGTCTATTCCCTAATTTCCAATTACTAAAATAATGAAAACACATAAAGATTTAGATGTTTGGAAGAAATCGGTTGATTTTGTTACGATTATTTATAAAGAAACACAATCTTTTCCAAAAGAAGAAATATATGGTTTGACCAATCAAATTAGAAGATCAGCAGTTTCTATATCTTCAAATATAGCAGAAGGAGCTGCACGTAATTCTGATAAAGAGTTTATTCATTTTTTATACATAGCCTTAGGTAGTTTAATGGAACTAGACACACAATTATTAATTTCAAAAAATATTAATTTTATATCAGATTCTGATTATATAATTTTACAAGCAAAAATTGAAGAAATAGGTAAAATGTTAAATGGATTAATAAAATATCGTAAATCAAAACTCTAGTCCCTAATTTCTAATCCCCAATATCTAATCTCTAAATTAATGTATAAACACTTTTTCAAACGCCTTTTCGATTTTATAATAGCATTAGTAGCATTGATTCTACTTTTGCCTATATTTATAGTGGTGATGATTGGCTTATATGTTGCAAATCAAGGTAAACCTTTTTTCTTTCAGGCTCGTCCAGGATTGAATGAGAAAATCTTTAAGATTATTAAGTTCAAAACGATGAATGATAAGAAAGATGCTAAAGGGAATCTTTTATCTGATGCTGAGCGTTTAACGCCAATTGGTGCTTTTGTTCGTAAAACAAGTTTAGACGAAATCCCGCAGTTAATCAATGTCTTGAAAGGAGATATGGCTATTATTGGTCCACGTCCTTTATTGCCGCAATATTTGCCTTTGTATAACGAAACACAAAAACGTCGTCACAATGTTCGACCTGGTATTACAGGGTGGGCGCAAGTAAATGGGCGAAATGCAATTTCATGGACAAAGAAATTTGAATTGGATGTAGAATATGTCGATAATTTATCTTTCTTGATGGATGTAAATGTATTCTTTACAACGTTCAAAAAAGTGTTCAAATCAGAAGGGATTTCTGCTGATGGACATGTGACGATAGAACCTTTTAACGGAAAAAATTAAGCAATGTATTTATTTGGAGCAAGCGGACATGGAAAAGTAATTGCTGAAATTGCTGAAGAAAATAACATACTCATTGAAGCTTTTATAGATAGCGATCAATCGATGAACAAAGTCTTAGACTATAAGGTAATTCATGAAATCCCAAGAAAACAGATTGATGTTGTAATTTCAATTGGACATAATATTACTCGGAAAATGCTTGTGAATAATAATGTACAATTTAATTATCCTACTCTTATTCATCCTAAAACATCTATTTCTAAACGTGCAAAAATAGCAGAAGGAACTGTTGTAATGGCTGGCGTTTCAGTGAATTCAGAAGTCAATATAGGAAAACATTGTATCATTAATACCAATACCTCTATCGATCACGAATGTATAATTAGTGATTATGTGCATATTTCGCCTAACGTTTCTTTAGCAGGAAATGTTGAGGTAGGCGAAGGTACACATATTGGGATTGGGGCTTCTATTATTCAAGGTATAAAGATTGGTAAATGGTGTACCATAGGTGCTGGAGCTGTCATTATAAAAGATGTTCCTGATGGCGCAACAGTTGTAGGAAATCCAGGAAGAATTATTAAAATAAAAGATATAAACGAATAAAATAGATAAGGCTCCATTTGGAGCCTTTGTTATTTTGTATAATTATTAAACGATTTATCATTAAAAAAAGCTGTCAAACTTATTTTAAGAATTCGACATAGGTTTTTAATTGTGTAAATTGTTAATCCATCTTCATTATTTAAGTTTGTCCATTTATTTATAGCTTGACGATCTTTATCAGATAAGTTTGCTAAATCTGATTTTGACATTTTCTTTTCTTCTAAAATTGTTAAAAACCTCTTTTTAATAGTATCTCTTAACTCTTTATCTTCATTACTTAACTTAGGCATAAGACAATTTTAAGAGTTTATTAAAAATTTATTGTAAACTATTTGGTTTACATTTTTTTTGTTTATACATTTGAATAAGTAAAAGAATATCAATTATTTAAAAATAAAGTAATTATTACTTTTTCTCTTGTATTAGAAAACTGGCACTTTTCATAAAAAGGAACAAGAAAAATAAGTAGTTTTGCTCACGACCTAGGCGTGGGCTCTCTTATTGTTCCTTTGGGTATGCCAGTACCTCTAATGCTTTAAGAAGAGTTCCATGCCTTTCTTGTTTTTGGTCGTTTTCTTCCATCACATTCGCATCGAACTTTATACACTTGGTTATTCCTCTATACCATTTGTTTTACCCTCTACACTTTTGCAAGATTTAAAGATTTTGCACAGACGGTTATTCGATTCAGTTAGAATTGAAAAGTGATAGAAAGATTCTTCGATAAGCTTAGAACGATAGAAAAGAATATTCACCACATAGGTACATAGAACTGGACGGAGAAAATAAAGAGCAATAGAGAAGATAAATCTTTTAAACATAGTAAGGAGATCGCTATGTTTCAGCTTACTGAACTATACAATCTCTAAAATAAAAAAAATAAAAACCTATGTTTCTATTGTGGTTAGAAAAGTTTAGGATGCGATTCTGAAATGAGCCCAGAATGACAAAATTTGTTGTTAAAAAGTGGATTTGAATATAATAAGAATAAAAATAAAAACGTAGAACGTTAAGCGTAAAACTTATAACGTAAAATAAAACCCCTTTCCCCAAACAAAGTTGGCGCGATGTA
>NZ_DKHL01000032.1:0-103193 GCF_002453775.1 Empedobacter sp. UBA6745 | reverse complement strand
ACTTCAAATTCAGTAGGCAATTGTATGCTGAACTACTGAGATTATTTTGTGCTATACCTTTATATGCACAAATAAAAACCATGACTGACATGGTAAATGAAATTCTGACCTTAGTGGTGGATATACTACTAGTAGGAAGGAGAAATAGTGAACAAAATTATTAAGCGATAAAGACTCACATTTAATTCCCCGAAGACAACTTGTAAGAGAGTGAATGATCTTCATAAAAGTAGTGTTAATTTTTATTTCATTTATTAATGTAATTTTTAAAACTGTCCAAGGGGAATTTGTGGGTTTATGCCTGGTTTCATAATGACAAAATTTGTTGTCAAAATCGAATTAGAATTTTAATTAGAAAACCACTTAAAACGTTAAGTGTACAAGGTAAAACTTGATAAAAAACATTGTGGTTAGATAAATTAAGTGTTAAAAAGAGTTAAAACCCTGTATCGTTGTATATCGAAAATGACACTTTTCTGTATCGGTTGTGTATCCGCGCTGTATCCATTCTATATCCATTCTATATCCATTGTATATGCGTTCCGTATGGTTTGTTCGGTGTTCGTATATCGGTGTTTAATTTGTAAAAAGTACTATGTATTAAGTAAAAAGTACAGATTAGATGTCAGATATGAGAATTGAGATTTTATAATTGTAAGATGTCTTATGTATTTGAGGTTGAGATTAAGGATAAGGTTCTGTGACGAACTAAGACAACGATTTAAAGGATGAAGAAAATGGCATTAAAACTCTCACGTTAAGAAAATGGATGAATGGAGCGTTAAAAAGGTTTTAGCCCGTAGGGTTTGTAAAATCTTTAGTGAAATGAGAACATTTTTAGTAGAGAGGTTTACGGCCTTGACTTTTTTGTTTCGTTTTTGTGTCAAGACAAAAATGAAAAGAAGAGATTCTGATACAAGCCCAGAATGACAAAATCTGTTTTTAAAAATGAATTTGAATATTAATAAGAAAAAAGACGTTGAGCGTATAACGTAATACGTATCACGTAAAACATAAATAAACCACCTATATTATGCTAGAAAAAGAATATGAATTACTGAAAAAAGGCGATCCCAAAGCCTTAGAACATATTTATGTAAGATATAAAAGACTACTTTTTTGGATTGGTAAACAAATAATTACGGATGAATTTGTAGTAGAATGTTTGGTACAAGATGCGTTTCTGAAATTATGGGAATATCGTGAGAAGATAGAAAGACCTAAACATATCCTTTTCTTTTTGAAACTTGTACTGAAATACAGTTGTTATTCGCATTACTATAAACCGAAGAATAAATTTTTTAGGTCAGTGTATTCATTAGAGAGTTACGAGAATTATGATAGTTATTTGACTGGATATGACCCCGCAGATAACATTCAAAACCTAATCGATCATGATAGACAACAGCAATATTATGAAGAAATTATAAAGGTATTGCCTTTATTAAGCACTGAAAGAAAATATTTGATTGAGCTCTGCTTGAATTATGGATTCAGATACAAAGCAATTGCCAATGCAATGGGAAGAGGAATAACTGAAACAACGAATGAAATTAAACGAGCTATAGCGGATCTCCAGAACATTCTAAGTCACCAAGAAAAGTTAGCAAATAAAAACAAAACAGTATCTGAGACAAAGAAAAAAAATCAAATGACAGAAAAACAATCGTTGATTTTAAAGCTTCGATTCGAGAAGAACCAATCGTTTACAACCATTGCCAAGACATTAGAACTTTCTCAGAAAGAAGTGCACAATGAGTTTGTAGTCGCTTATCAATTGTATCAACAAAAAAGCTTAAACCCCTAAATAACTAAATATGGAAAATTCTACAATTTTTTTAATACGTAAAATACAGTTAATCGTTGATTTACCAACCCAAGAAGAACGAAAGGAAGTTTGGAGTACCCTATACAAATGGCAAAATAGATGTTTTATAGCAGCTAATTTGATTGTTTCTCATTTGTATGTGCAAGAAATGGTGAAAGATTTTTTTTATTTCTCTGAAGGAATCAAATATAAATTAGTAGACGAAAATAAAGATGAAGATGGAATACTAGAATGTTCACGGTCGACTACCATTTATCGTGTGCTCTCAAAACGTTTTAAGGACGAAGTTCCGATGTACATATTGTCTAGTTTGATGAATACGTTATACTTATCCTTTAAGAAGGATTGTGTCAAATATTGGAGAGGAGAAATTTCCTTAAAAACATTTAAACGGGATATAGCAATTCCTTTTAACTTAACAAGGATAAGTAAATTTTCGTATGATTCAGATCAAAAAGAGTTTTATTTTAAATTTTATAAAATTCCTTTTAAAACATATCTTGGTAAAGATTATATTGATAATCATAAGGTATTGGAGCAATTTGTAAGTAACCAAATTAAAATTTGTAGATCGCAAATTAAATTAGAAAAAAATAAAATATTTTGGGAATTCGCTGCAGAAATTGAAAAAGAAAAAAATCAATTACAACCCGAAATTATTGCAGAAGTTTCTTTGTCGTTGGAATATCCGTTGGTTGTAAAAATAGATAAATATCGACTTACGATTGGTACCAAAGAAGAATTTTTGTATAGAAGATTGGCGATACAAGCTTCTCGTAAAAGAATATTAGAAGGAGTACCTTATTGCAAAGGAGGGAAAGGAAAAGAAAGAAAATTAAAAATAGCAAAAAAATTAAAAAATACCGAGAGTAAGTATGTTCATCATCGCCTACATGTCTACAGTAGAATGTTAATTGATTTTTGTGTTGAAAAAAAAGCAGGAACGATAGTTATTGTAGATCAAGAAGAAAAAATAGAAATAGCCAAAAAAGAAAGGTTTGTCCTAAGAAACTGGAGCTATTATGAGCTCATACATAAAATAAAATACAAAGCTGATAAAGCAGGTATTGAGCTTATAACAGCTTAAACCATAATTTCGGAGGGTGATTTGTACACCCATAGGGTGAGGTGATTGTTAACACTCACTAAATGTGAAAAACATATACAAACGGGGGGATTTTTTTAGATTTTATTGAAACTTGCTAGATACTCCCAAGATGAAGGCAGGATGAAGGCAGGATGAAGGCAGTAGAATGTATGTAAGGGTTATTCGGTTCAGTTAGAATAGTAAAATGTAAAAAGTATTATGTACAAATTAGAATTTAAAATTGATGCTCGAGTTTTTTTATTCTACAATTATGAAGTTTTATGATTAACTAATGAAGCGAAAACAATAGTTTTATTCTAAATTTGTACAACAAAAACAACTATAGAAAATGGCTGAAAAGATATGGTTATCATCTCCTCATATGGGAGGAAATGAATTAAAATACATTCACGAAGCATTCGATGCAAACTGGGTGGCTCCTTTAGGACCAAATGTTAATGGTTTTGAAGCAGATTTAGAAAAATTCTTAAATGCAAATGTAAAAGTTGCAGCATTATCTGCTGGTACAGCTGCAATTCATTTAGCTTTGATTGAATGTGGAGTTGGCTACGGAGATGAGGTTCTTTGCCAATCAATGACATTCTCAGCAACTGCAAATCCAATCGCTTACCAAGGCGCAACACCTGTATTTGTAGATTCTGAAAAAGATACATGGAATCTTTGTCCAATAGCATTAGAAGAGGCGATTAAAGATCGTATAGCAAAAGGAAAAACACCAAAAGCGATTTTAGCCGTTCATTTGTACGGAATGCCTTATAAAGTTGACGAAGTACATGCTGTTGCAGATAAATACAACATTCCTGTGATCGAAGATGCTGCAGAAGCATTGGGTTCTACTTTCAAAAATAAATCTGCAGGAACTTTTGGACGTTTCGGTGTTTTATCATTCAACGGAAATAAAATTATTACAACTTCTGGTGGTGGAGCGTTGGTTTCCCATACACAAGAAGATAAAGATAAAGCGGTATTTTTAGCAACTCAGGCTCGTGATAATGCACCACATTATCAACATTCGCATATTGGGTACAATTACCGTATGAGTAATATTACAGCAGGTATCGGTCGTGGACAAATGGAAGTTTTAGCGGATAGAGTAGCAGCTCGTCGTGCAATGAATAAATTCTACCAAGAGTTGTTTGCGGATATTGATGGCGTAACTGTTTTTGTAGAACCAAGTTCTGATTATTTCTCTAACCATTGGTTATCAGCGATTTTAATTGATCCAAAAGTAGCAGGGAAAACGCGCGAAGATTTACGTTTAGCTTTCTTGGAAGATGATATCGAATCTCGTCCGTTATGGAAACCTATGCACATGCAACCTGTCTTTGCAGATGCACCTTATTATGGAGGAACGGTAGCAGAAGAATTATTCGAAAATGGATTATGTCTTCCTTCTGGTTCTAATTTAACAGATGCAGAACGCGAACGAATTACAGCTAAAGTAAAAGAAGTATTTGGAAAATAATTTTCAAAATATAATATCAATCAAATCCTCTTAAGTTTTCTTAGGAGGATTTTTTGTTTATTAAAGCATTTATCTTCATCTTATCGTCAGTCAGAGTGGCGTTTGCAAAACGTTGTATCGAAGACTTAGACGATAAACAAAGTTAAATCTCTCTCGTTAAAAAATAATGTAATTATCTACAAATAAAACCCAGAATCCCCAGTAATCCTTTCCTTCGTGAATTTCCGGAAAGCAATGAGATGTAGAATAAAACTTATCGGAAAAATACTGAGATAAAGCAACCAATCTACTTTTTCATTTAAAATAATCGTTAGAAAAAAACAGACAATAAGCATCGAAAGTAAACCAATTGGAAATTGATGATTGATAAAAATATATTTGATTGGAAAAGTAATAATAATTGCTCCTAAACAACTTATTCCGTAACCAAAATAGGTTGGATTTAGAAATAAAGCCATTATCAAACAAGGTAAAATAAAGAGCAAACTATTTAGGCTAAAATCAATTTCATTCTTTAGTATATATTGTTTGTTGGATAATTTTGAACTTATAAAGTAAGCTAATTTCTCTGTTTTTTGAATATTTCCGAGAAGAAGAAAAAGAATTCCTACAATAGAAACGAGAAACAAATTCAGGTTATTTTCAATCAATCCTTGATACGAAATGTAATAGGCGCCAATAAAAATGAGATAATTAATTTTGAATCGTCTAAGTTGAACAATCGTCAAAACATCTAAAATTCGAAGTCTATTTTTCACCATTGGTTTACCAATTTTTCCATTATAAAAAGTGAAAAATAGAATGAAAGCAAAAATAACCGCTAAACTAATCATCCAACCAAAATGAATAGCCACAATAATGTTGAAAACATTAACAAGGATGAGGTCTATAAGATAAATGAGATAGGTTTTTCGGGGGGTGAATAAACCTTTTAAAAGTCCGAAATCTTTTCTGATATTCACTTGCTGACTTGCCATAAAACTAAAAAATAGAACAAGATATTCTTTATAATCGAAAGCAGGGAAACTCGGAAAACTACCATTCAATATTTTGAAAATAATGACAAAATAAAGGATAAAAGGTATCCAAAATTTAGACGAATCGTTGTAGGTTAATTGGCGAAAACGGTTGATATAAATGATTTTTAGCGTATATAGAATTTTATCCATGATCGATTGATTGCATAAACAAGTTCATAATATTTTCATTCTCAACTTCCGTGATTTGTTGCTCATTTACATAAAAAGTTTTAGTCAAATAAGGCGAAACAATTTCGATAATATGCGAAGAAACAAACACAATATTTTCCTTTGCTAATTCTCTAATTTTATGGAGTAAAACATAATTACTTTCGATATCTAAACCATTAAAAGGTTCATCGAAAATATAAATTTTATAATCATCAAATTGTAAAATAGTATTGACATATGCCTTTTTCAGTGTTCCTGTCGACATTGTTTTAAGTAAAACTTTTTCGTCAATATCAAAGATTCGAGTTGAATTTGAATTCTTTCTACCTGATACTTTTTGATAAAATTTATAAAATTCTTCTGCTGTCAAATATTCATAAATCATCGGTTCTGTTGCTAAAAATGCAACATCAGAAGGTTGTAGAATTTCATTGTTTAATCTAATTGTTCCTTCATAGGATTTCAAACCGCACAAGGTTTTTAGAAAAGTACTTTTTCCTTGTCCATTTCTCCCAAAAACGCCATACAAACCATTTGAATCTATTTTGAGATCGATCGCTTTCAAAATAACTTTATCTAAATCATAACTGATTTTTTCAAGATTAATTTCTAAAATTGGTTGAACCATTTTTACAGAGTTTTAGTGGAATAAAGATAAAAGTACTCGAATAATTTGTTATAAGTTGATTATCGGTTAAATTTGTAATCAAATTGATCAGAAATTATGATTGACCAAATCAAACAATATATTGAAGAAGTAAAAAACTTCCATTCAACAAATGCTGCTGAAATTGAAGAATTCAGAATTAAATTTTTAGGAAAAAAAGGAATTTTAACGGACTTGTTTACACAGTTCAAATCTGTTCCGAATGAACAAAAAAAGGAATTTGGTCAAGTTGTGAATGAATTAAAAACATTGGCAACAGAAAAATCAACTGTTCTTAAAAATGAAATCTCAAACGAAGGAAAAACTGATTCTTCTTTAGATTTAACGCGTCCTGGAGAGCCTTTTACATTGGGTTCTCGTCATCCAATTAACATTACAAAAAATCGTATTATCGAGATTTTTAATCGCATTGGATTCAGCGTTTCTGAAGGTCCAGAAATCGAAGATGATTGGCACAATTTTACAGCGTTAAATTTGCCTGCGCATCACCCTGCGAGAGACATGCAAGATACATTTTTCATCGAAACTAATCCAGATATTGTGTTGCGTACGCATACGTCGTCTACGCAGATTCGTCATATGGAGAAAAATCAACCGCCCATGCGTTTCTTAGCGCCAGGTCGTGTTTACCGTAACGAAGCGATTTCGTCTCGTTCGCATATGATGTTCCACCAAATCGAAGGTTTATACATCGACGAAGGTGTTTCGTTTGCAGATTTGAAACAAACTTTAAGTTATTTTACAACTGAGTTATTTGGTAAATCTGAAATTCGTTTACGTCCTTCATATTTCCCATTTACAGAGCCTTCTGCGGAGGTTGACGTATATTGGGGATTAGAAACTGAAACCGATTATCGTATGACAAAGGGTACAGGTTGGTTAGAAATTATGGGATGTGGAATGGTAGATCCTAACGTTTTGCGCAATGTAGATATCGATCCTGAGAAATATTCCGGTTATGCATTCGGTATGGGAATTGAGCGTATTGCGTTGTTGTTGTATCAAATTGGGGATATCCGTTTGTACACAGAAAATGATAAACGTTTCTTAGAGCAATTTCAATCGGAGTTATTCTAAGATAGAAAATATTATAAACAAAAAATCCTGTTCAATTGAGCAGGATTTTTTTATTGGAATAATGTTTTAAATAATATATTAGAGATTATATCCTTTAGTTTTAATTTTCATAAAAAAGCATTTAGAAATTGTCATGCCGAGACATCACTCTATTTATTTACAAAGTAATAATTAATGTAATCGTCCTATTAAAAATGGCCTTAAATCTATGACGTTAAGAAAATAATTGAATGTAACGTTAAAAAGATTTTAGCCTGTAGGGTTTTTAAAATCTTTAGTGAAATGAAAGTATTTTTAGTCTAATAGATTTACAGCCTTGACTTTTTGGTTACTTTTTAGTCAAGTAAAAAGTGACATAAAATATAAGGAATATCTAATTATATGATGTGTTTAATTTTCATAAAAAAGCATTTAGAAATTGTCATGTCAAGCTTGTTGAGACATCTCAATTATTATTTAAGTATTGATTTAACATTTTTCTTATCAATTTGTTGATTGTTGACTTCTACGAAATAATCTTGTTGCCAATTTTGAGTTTTCTCCGCTTGTTTATTTTCAGGTTTTACCCAATTCGGATAAACTCTAAAACCTCTTTTTCCTTCTTTTTTAATTGAGGTCAAAATATTCTTTTCAATTAAAATTGATGTCGGAAAAATATAAAAACCTAGTTTAGAATCATCTTCTGCAGCAATAATGTAATAATCAAAACCATCATTTTCGTCAAAAGGTTCGGTTTGTTTAGCTGTATTTCGTTTCCATAACGTTACAAATTGACCAACTTTTTTAGGCGTAATTTTCGCTTTTCTAAATTTTATAGAAAATTCTTTAACATTGAAATTATAACCTATATATTCGTCACATTCTGCATCTTTTTCAAGAGTTGAAATGGATAAATTCGAAGATTTTAGAACAAAATCTTCGAATTTTTGAATAATTTCAATCATTTATTTCAATTGTTGATAAAAGTATAAATCATACGTTGGGAATAAATTTGGATAGAAAATTTTTCCTAAATCATTCAAAATAATATCAGGACGAAGAATTCCTTGTTCAAAATAATCATTCGAACCTTTTGCATTCATACGTTTGTTGTAAGCGTACACATTTCCTTTCTTAAATGCATCAAACCACGCATAGTTTGGATAAGAAGCTTTCATTTCTGCCAACGTATTTACGTTTGTTACATTGATCCAATAATTTGCAGATTTTCCAGCTGTATAAACTTCTTCAAATGTTAAGCTCAAACTATTTTCACCTGTTTTATTCTTGAAAATATAATTTCCTTTCGCATCATCAATCAATTTTGCTTGCAACAAATCATTTGTCGGAACGTACCAAATGTCGCCATACATTGTATTAACAATTGTAGAAACATTACCTTGCGCTTTGGTTTGAATGATATTTTTGATCGAATCATAATTATTTTTAACCGTTTCTACGCGTTTTTCAGCTTCTGTATCTTTTCCGAATAATTTTCCGAAAACCTTCAAATACTCAACTTGTCCCAATGGGTTTTGCTCTTTGTATTCATCTAAATACAATACTTTTATTCCATTTTGTTCTAATTGTTGATGAAATTTTGCTAAAACAGGATTAGAACTTGCGATAATCAATTGTGGTTTATTTTTTAAGATAATTTCTGTGAATAGTTCGTTTGAATTTCCAACTTTTAAGATTGATTTATTCGCAATTCCTTCTGCTATTTTAGGATTGTAAATAAAATCTGCATCGCAAACTCCTTTGATTAAGTCAAGACTTCCTAATTGATCTAAAAACGTAACGGCAGATGAAGTTTCAACCATCACAGTTTTGATAGGCAAGTCTTTTTTATCAAATGAAATTGTATTTCCAGAAGATTTTATCGTGATTGTTTGGTTGTTTTCTTCGATAGAAATATTTTTT
Source organism: Empedobacter sp. UBA6745 (assembly GCF_002453775.1). NCBI lineage: Bacteria > Pseudomonadati > Bacteroidota > Flavobacteriia > Flavobacteriales > Weeksellaceae > Empedobacter > Empedobacter sp. UBA6745. The sequence continues at coordinate 93,956 of NZ_DKHL01000032.1, read as the reverse complement.
GCAAACTGAAAAGTTGTATTTTCTTGTTCGGTTTTAACAGCTTCTTTCGACTGTTTACAACTACTAATGGCAAGAAGAACGAATGAGGTTAGAATAAATTTTTTTATCATTTGGATTGAATTTAGAGGAAGCAAGTTAAGAATTCTGTCAAAATCATAAAAAAATATTTTTGTAAGCAATTGATACGTTGTAAATTAAATTATTGTTAAAAATTTTTCTCGAAAAGCTTAGGTTTTTACGATAAAAGTGCTGTATATTTGCATTCGAAAATAAGGGAAAATACTTTCAATTATTTCAAACGGCCGAGTGGCGCAACTGAATAGCGCACTTGATTACGGCTCAAGAGGTTACAGGTTTGAATCCTGTCTCGGTCACAAAAATGCTCAGCGTCAATCGTTGAGCTTTTTTTATGAATGTTAAATTCTATTGTTATCAATAAAAAAGTCCATCTACAAATTGTAAATGGACTTTTTGGATTTTTATTATTTCTTTCTGAAGTAAACTTCAACTGGAACTCCTTCAAAATTGAACTCCTTTCTCAATTGATTTTCGATAAATCGTTTGTAAGGATCTCTAATATATTGTGGCAAGTTACAGAAAAACGCAAATTGAGGCGTTTTTGTAGGTAACTGCGTTACATATTTGATTTTGATGTATTTTCCTTTTACTGCAGGTGGAGGTGTAATCTCGATAATCGGTAACAAGGTTTCGTTTAATTTACTTGTTTTGATACGACGACTGCGGTTCTCGTAAACTTCGATAAATGTATCCACAGCTTTCAAGACACGTTGTTTTGTAAGAGCCGAGATAAACAACACAGGAACGTCTGTAAAAGGCGCAATACGTTTTAGAATAGCATCTTTGTATTCTTTCATTGTATTGGTTTCTTTTTCCAATAAATCCCATTTGTTGATTAAGATGACAACACCTTTTCGGTTACGTTCTGCTAAATAAAGAATGTTCAAATCCTGTGCTTCAATTCCACGTTCCGCATCAATTACCAAGACACAAACGTCACATTCTTCGATTGCACGAACCGAACGCATGACAGAATAGAATTCTAAATCTTCGCTAACTTTTCCTTTTTTACGCATTCCGGCAGTGTCTACCAAAACAAATTCGTGTCCAAATTTATTGTACAACGTTTCGATAGAATCACGTGTTGTTCCTGCGATATCGGTTACAATATTACGTTCTTCACCTAATAATGCATTGATTAATGTAGATTTTCCAGCATTTGGACGACCTACGATTGTAATTTTAGGTAAACCTTCGAATGGATCAATGTGTTCTTCTTCTGTAAAACAATCTACCACATCATCTAATAATTCACCTGTTCCACTTCCGCTCATTGCAGCGATTGTGTACATTTTTTCGAATCCTAAGTTATAAAACTCATAAGAATCGTCTAAATTTTTGTTGGTATCGACCTTATTCACAACTAAGAATGTAGGCTTCTTAGTGCGTCTTAAAAGGTTGCCAACTTCCTTATCCATATCCGTTAAACCAACTTGATTGTCTACCATGAACAAAATTACATTTGCTTCATCGATAGCCAATTCAACTTGCTTGCGGATCTCTTCTTCAAAGGTATCATCTGAACCAACGACATACCCTCCGGTATCGATTACGGTAAACTCTTTTCCATTCCAATCAGATTTTCCATAGTGACGGTCACGTGTAACACCAGAAGTGTCATCAACGATAGCTTGTCTTTTTTGGATCATTCTGTTGAAGAACGTAGATTTACCAACGTTTGGTCTTCCTACAATTGCAACTATATTTGACATTCTGCAAAGGTATAATTTTTCGATTTATTTTTTACATTAATTTTTTGATTGATAAAGTATTGTAAATAAAAAAGGTTAGACAAACTCTAACCTTACTCAATTTTTATTTTACAACTTTAAGAAGTTCTTTTTCAGCAACCACTTTTCTAAGTCCGGAACTTGAGAAACGGTGGTCTCTTGAATTGTAATACAATTCGATTCCTTTTTCTTCACAATATTTACGTCCTGTAAAGTTTTTGTCTTGGTATTCAATCCCTAAAATACGCACATCAATTTTGAAAGATCTCAAAACATCTTCTAAATCCTGTTCTGTTGCATAAGGCACAATTTCATCGACGAATTTGCAACCTTTGAGCTGAATGTAACGCTCTACAACAGTTTGTGTCGGTTTGTTTTTTTCTGGTCGATCTAATGTTGGATCTGTTTGTAAACCTACAATCAAATAATCGCAATGTTGTTTTGCGTCTTCTAGCATTTTGATATGTCCCGCATGAAGCAAATCAAAAGCACTAAATGTAATTCCGATTTTCATAGTCAATCAGTTTAGTCTTTTATAATTAGTTTTTATTAATCTTCAGATGATCGGTTGTAATCATCTTCAATGCGAATGATGTCTTCCTCACCAAAATACGTACCATGTTGAACTTCGATAAAAATTAGAGTCTCATTACCTATGTTCTGAATACGATGTTTTGCTTTTAATGGAATAATAACGACTTCTCCCGCCTTGTATTCATATTCTTTATCGTCAAGTGTCACCATTGCAGTTCCTTGAATAATTGTCCATACTTCTGCACGATGATTGTGATATTGATAAGACAAACGCCCGCCAACATTCACTTCTATTCTCTTCAATTTATATATATCGGTGTCTTCTAATACGTAGTAAGAACCCCAAGGTCTATTTCCTATTTCCATGTTTTACGCAATTTACGGAATATTTAGATACAACTCTAAAATACTTGATGAATAAATTGTTATGTTTATTCAAAAAAAAAACCTCAAACACATGCTCGAGGTTTTATAAATGTGGTGGTGCCTCCAGGAATCGAACCAGGGACACAAGGATTTTCAGTCCTTTGCTCTACCAACTGAGCTAAGGCACCGTCATTTTGGATTGCAAATATAAGAAGGTTTATTTATCATTTCCAAAATTATTTTTAAATATTTTTTGTTAATTTTTTAAGCAGTTGATTTTTATTCATTTATTTTTATAAAAAAATTACGAATCGGTAACAAATGGAATGGTCAATCACACTTTTGCACATCTGGAATTTTATCAAAGAATGGTATTGGGTTCCGCTTACAATCCTTTATATAATGGTGATTGTTACTATTTTGATCGAAAATCGAAACCCAACCAAAACAATTGCATGGATATTAGTGATTGTTTTTCTACCGTTTATTGGAATAATCCTATATTTTTTCTTTGGACAGAAATTTAAAAAAGATGAATTTTTTAAACGAATAGATAAGAATCATCAAAAAATCATCAATGAAAAATGGGCTGAAATGGATCAATTTGTTCAAGATGATTTAGATAAAGTAAATATAAGAATAGGTTCGTTGTCACAGGTTTATCGTTATTTAAACAATGCAAGAGTTGCTTATCCTGCAACAAATAATAAAGTAAAGTTGTTGACAAATGGAGAAGAAAAATTCCCTCTTTTTTTGGAAGCTTTACGTGAAGCGAAAGATCATATTCATCTCGAATATTATATTTTTGATGAAGATCATATCGGAAATGAAATCATTGATATTCTGATTGAAAAAGCTAAAAATGGTGTAGAAGTTCGTGTAACTGCGGATGATTTTGGTTCACCAAAACTGAATAAACATCAATCAAGATTTGATGGAACAGGTGTGGAATTTCAAACATTTTTACCTGTTCGATTTTCTTCTTTGGCGAATTCTAATTACCGTAATCACCGCAAAATTTTGATTGTTGATGGCAAAAAAGCATTTGTAGGCGGAATTAACATTAGTGATAAATACATCAATCAAAATAGTGTAATAAGCCCAAATAATAAGGTTTATTGGCGTGATACTTCTGTGATGATTGAAGGAGATTCTATCAATAGTTTGCAATTGCATTTTTATCTAAATTGGATGATGACGGAAGGCAAAAAGTATAATATTTCTGATCCAAAATATTTTTATTCATCTCAAGAAAATAACGATTTATCAACAGTTAGTTTTGGACTCTCTTCACCAGGAAGTGATTTACATTCGGCTATGGAAGCGATGGTTTTGGCAATTACTTTGGCGAAAAAGAAAGTGCAATTGTGCACGCCATATTTTATACCAAGTGACGAATTTAAGACAGCGATGATGATTGCCGTTTCGAGCGGAGTAGAAGTGGAGTTGATTATACCTAAAAAAGGCGATTCTATTGTAGTGCAACAAGCGTCATTATCATTCCTAAAACCTTTGATGAAGCGGGGTGTAAAAGTTTATTTATACGAAAAAGGATTTATTCACGCCAAAACAATAACGGTTGATGATAAATTGGCTTTTATTGGAACAGTGAATTTAGATTATCGTAGTTTTATGATTAATTTCGAGATTACTTCGGTGATTGAAAATGCGACGTTATTACAACAAATGAGTGTTCAATTTGATATAGATAAAGAGGATTCAGAATTATTAACTATTGAAAAATGGGAAAATAGACCTTGGTATAACCGCGCGTTTGCATCGATTTGTAGATTATTAGCACCGATATTGTAAAACAAAAACCTCCACTTCAATTAAAGTGGAGGTTTTTGTTTTTTATTGATTTTTAAAATCTTCGATTTCTTTTCTAATTTCTTCATATCGACTTCTCAAATCGTCTGAAATATTATTCGGGATATCTTTAATTTTCTTCAATTGTAATGAAATAAAAATCGCAAATAATCCGGTAGAAATAACCGCTAATCCTAGCCATGCAACAGCTGTTAAACCTGCTAATTGTGGTTTTGATAATAAAATAAGCGAAATAACTAATCCTACAATTGCCAAAAATAATGAAACGCCCCAATCTCTTACACCATAATTTTTTAGGTCGAAAGCATAACTAATTCCAGAAATTGATCGGAATAACACTAAGAACCCAACATAATAAGCAAAAACTTCTAAGCTTAAAATAGGATTAACAACTAACATAAATCCAACAATTGCTGTGATAATTCCATAAGTTAATGTCCAGCCCCAACTGTCAATTTCATCTTTATTTGAGATCGAAAAAACAATTTCCGAAATTCCAGAGAATAAAAAAGATACAGCAAAAAATACTGAAAGTGCAACATACGATGCTGTTGGAAATGCGAATGTATAAATTCCAAGTCCAACGAATAATAATCCAATGATTAATAAAATCCACCAATATTTGACAGAATTTTTGATTGATTTGTAAAAAGTACGAGCCATTTTGAAAAAAAATATTTAAAATTATAGACTTAAAATTAAGAAATATTCTAATTAAACCTCTATTTTTTTGTTTTTTTATAATGATTATTGATTTCTTAAAATTCAGGATTTATTTCATGCTTACTAAAAATTAAAATACTCTTAACTTTGAAGTTCGCTTAAAAAATAACGAAAATGAAGTATGGAATAGAGGCGGCTTCTATCTACGTTCCGCATATATATTTACCAATAAAAGATTTAGCAATTCAGCGCAATATTGATCCTGATAAACTTGAAATTGGTTTGGGTTTAAAGAAAATGTCAGTTTTAGATGTTCACGAAGATACAGCAACGATTGCTGCGAATGCTTTGTTGAAATTGATTACTGATTTTAATGTTAATCCAAACGAAATCGGACGAATTTATTTAGGAACAGAAAGTGCTTTGGATGGCGCAAAACCAACGGCAACTTACGCAGTTCAGTTAGTGGAATCTGTTTTGGCAAATAAATTTGGAGAACGTCCTTTCAAACACACAGATGTTGTGGATATGACGTTTGCGTGCGTGGGTGGAGTAGATGCGATGCACAATTCTATCGATTATGTTCGTGTAAATCCAGCTAAAAAGGCGATTGTAATTGCAGCAGATTATGCAAAATATGGCTTAGAATCGACGGGAGAATATACGCAAGGTGCTGGTGCAGTAGCGATGTTAATTTCAAATCAACCAGATTTGATTGCGTTTGATAATAATTGGGGAATTGGAATGGAATCTGTTTTTGATTTCTTTAAGCCTCATCAATCAACTTCTGATGCAACAATTTTGAATGCTTTAGGAACTACAAAATCTGAAATCGAAATCTTTTCTGATGAACCAATTTTCGAAGGTCAATATTCTAACGAATGTTATAAAAATAGAGTAAGAGAAGCTTATTTTAACTTTAAAGATGAGGCTAAAGTAGAAGGTAAATTGTACGAAAATTGGCGATATATTGCTTTTCACTTGCCTTATGCATTTCAAGGAAAAAGAATGTTTTCGGATGTTTTTGCGTTAGAAAATAATCAAGATAATTCGAATGATAATTTGAAAATTGTTTCAAAATCGGATGAATATAAAGCGTTAATCAAAGAAAAAGTAGAACCAACTCAACGTGCTTCTTCTGAGATCGGAAATATGTACACAGCTTCTGTTTTCACGGCATTTTTATCGGCTTTACAAGTGAGTGCTGATAATGATGAAGAGTTGAATGGAAAAACTGTTGGATTTATTGCGTATGGTTCTGGATCTAAATCAAAAGTTTTTCAAGGACAAATTGGCGAAGGTTGGAAAAATGTGATGAATAAAATGGATTTGTTCAATTATTTGAATCAAAGAGAAGCGATTTCTTTTGAACAATACCAAAATCTACACAATAAAAATCTGAAAACATCAATCAATGCTTCAAAAGGATTTGCTTTAGATCGCATTGAAACTGAAATTCCAGATTTGAAAGGTGCAAGATATTATACTTTTAAAGGATAAAATATAAAAAAATCGCTCATTTGAGCGATTTTTTTATACTATTTTCTGCTTCCATTTCCCTCGTTTAAAGAGAATAAATGCTAAAATTGCAATAAACGTTTCCGAAACAGGAATTGCTATAAAAACGCCTTCTTCTTTTAGGTTGAAATGATACGTTAATACATACGCTAATGGAATTTGGAATAACCAAAATCCAACAAAATTAATAATCGTTGGCGTCATCGTATCTCCAGCGCCGTTAAAAGCATTCATCATTACCATTCCAATTCCGTATAATAAAAAACCAGTTGCAAGAATGTACATTCCCTCTTTTGCAACGATTTTGATATGTTCTTCTGTTGTAAAAATTGAGACTAAATAATTGCTTAATCCATAGAAAATAACACTTACAATCAACATGTAAATGATGTTAAATTTCATGGTCATAAGGACTGATTTTTCTGCTTTTTCGGGATTTTTATTTCCTAAGTTTTGACCAACTAAAGTTGCCGCAGCATTGCTTAATCCCCATGCAGGTAACATAAAAAACATCATCAAACGTAAAGCAGTTTGATAACCAGATGAGGCAATTTCTCCACCAGATTGAGCAACAATTCGAGCGAGAATAATCCAACTACAACTTGCAATAATGTATTGTACAATAGCAGGAACTGCAATTTTTACAATATTGATAATGAGTTTAGATTTTGGAAGGAAATAGCTCCATTTAATTTGAATTAATGAATCTTTTTTCGTTAAACAATACAATTGATAAACCACACCACCACTTCTACCAATCGCAGTAGCTAAGGCTGCTCCTTCTAACCCCATTTCAGGAAAAAAGAACCATCCGCGAACAAGAATTGGACATAGAATAATATTGATTCCGTTGGCTAACCATAAACTTTTCATCGCAATTGCTGCATTTCCAGCTCCACGAAAAATTCCATTAATCAAGAATAATAATACAATTGATAAACAACTTGCCATCATTATTTTAGTGAAATTCTTCCCATATTCTGCGGCTTGTTCGGTTGAGCCCATCCAAATCAATAAATCTTTGGCGAATATAAACCCGAAAATACTCAACAGAATTGTAATGATAATCGATAATAAAATTGCTTGCGAAGCACTTTCCGAAGCTTTTTCGGGTTTCTTTTCACCAATTCTTCGTGCAATAATGGCAGTTGCAGCCATACTTATTCCGATTGAAATTGAATAAACAATTGTTAATAAAGATTCTGTAAGACCAACGGTTTGTATGGCGAAAGCGCTTTCTTTTAAATGTCCTACAAAATATAAATCGACCAATGCAAAGACAGATTCCATCACCATTTCGAACATCATCGGAATTGCTAATAGAAATACTGATTTTTTGATTGGTAACGCGGTTAAATCTAAGTTTTCGCTTGAAAAAGATTGTTTAATCAACGAAAAAATAGACCCAATTTTGGCTGTTAAAGACTTTTCTACAGTCATTTTTTTTGGTTTTTCAAATTAAAAATACTTGATAAATTTTTAAATCAAAATGAATTTAACGTTAAGTTGCCGCGAAGTTTTAAATATTCATTTCAATTAAAATCTGAGAGGATTTTGCGCAAAAATAAATCATTTTTTTCAATACCAATTTATCTTTTTGATTTTATTATCTTTACCAAAACAGCTATACTAAGAAGAAATGAAAAAAACTGCTTTTATTTTATTTAATGTTGCCCTTATGGTAGGAGTGAATGCACAGAGTTATAAGAAAAAGTATCCAGATACAAAAAAAATTGATCATGTTGATACGTATTTTGGAGAGAATGTACAAGATCCATATCGTTGGTTGGAAGACGATTTGTCTGAGGATACTAAGAAATGGGTGATCGAACAAAATAAAGCAACTTATGCTTATTTGAATGAAATTCCGTTACGTACACAATTGAAAAAATCGTTGACGGATATCTGGAATTACGAGAAAATTTCAACGCCTTTTAAAGAAGGAGATTATACATATTACTACAAAAATGATGGTTTACAACAACACTCTGTTTTGTACCGTAAAGTAGGTGAAAACGGAACAGAAGAAATTTTCTTAGATCCGAATAAATTCTCTAAAGATGGTTCTGTTTCTTTGGCTGATGTTAGCTTTTCTAAAGATGGAAGTCTAGTTGCCTATTCTATTTCAGAAGGTGGATCAGATTGGAGAAAAGTAATTGTTCTGAACGCAAAAGACAAAACACAAGTTGGAGAAACATTGATTGATGTTAAATTCTCTGGAACAGCTTGGAAAGGAAACGACGGTTTCTATTATTCTTCTTATGATAAACCAAAAGGATCTGAATTATCAGAAAAAACAGATCAACACAAATTATATTACCACAAATTAGGAACGGCTCAGAAAAAAGATCAATTGATTTTTGGGGGAGCAGAAACACCTCGTCGCTATGTTGGTGCTTATTTGACAGATGATGAACGTTTCTTAATTATATCTGCAGCTAACACAACAACTGGAAATGAGTTGTATTATCAAGATTTGTCTCAAGTAAATAGTCCAATCAAAACGATTGTGAATAATTTTGACACAAATACTTCTGTGATTGATAATGATGGAGAGACTTTCTACATTTTTACAAATAACAAAGCTCCAAACAATAAAGTAGTTAAAGCAACTATTTCTGATTTGAGCGAAGCTGCATGGAAAACAGTTATTCCAGAAACTGAAAATGTATTATCTGTTTCTACAGGAGGAGGTTATTTATTTGCTAAATACTTAAAAGATGCAATTTCGGTTGTGGAGCAATACAAATATGATGGATCAAAAGTCCGTCAAATTACATTGCCTGGAGTTGGTTCTGCATCAGGATTTGGAGGAAAAAAATCAGAGAAAGAAATCTATTTCGGATTTTCAAATTATATCACACCTTCAACAAGTTACAAATACAATGTAGAAACGGGTTCTTCGGATGTTTACATTAAACCAAATGTGAAATTTAATTCAGATGATTATATTTCTGAACAAGTTTTTTATACGTCAAAAGATGGAACAAAAGTTCCGATGATTATTACGTATAAAAAAGGATTGAAGAAAAATGGTAAAAATCCTACAATCGTTTACGGATATGGAGGATTCAACATTAGTTTAACACCAGGATTTAGTCCAGCAACTGCAGCTTGGATTGAAAATGGTGGAGTTTACGCTGTTCCAAACTTACGTGGAGGTGGAGAATATGGTAAAAAATGGCACGATGGAGGTCGTCAATTCAATAAATTGAATGTTTTTAATGATTTCATTGCTGCTGCAGAATATTTACAGAAAAACAATTACACTTCACCAGATTTTACTGCATTATCAGGAGGATCTAATGGAGGTTTATTAGTTGGAGCAACAGAAACAATTAATCCAAAAATAGCAAAAGTAGCATTGCCTGCGGTTGGTGTTTTAGATATGTTACGTTATCATACGTTTACTGCTGGTGCAGGTTGGGGTTATGATTATGGAACAGCTGATGATAGTAAAGAAATGTTCGAGTATTTGAAAGGATATTCACCAGTTCACAATGTAAAAGAAGGAACATGTTATCCTGCTACATTAGTCACAACAGGAGATCATGATGATCGTGTAGTTCCTGCGCATTCGTACAAGTTTGCGGCTAATTTACAAGCGAAACAAGCATGTGATAATCCAGTTTTAATCAGAATTGAAACAAAAGCTGGTCACGGAGCAGGTCGTTCGACAGAAGTTGTGATCAATGAAACAGCTGATAAATATGCGTTCACTTTATGGAACATGGGAATCAAAAAATTGAAATAAAAGATTAATTCAATTCAATCAATAAACTCAAAATCCATCTGAATATTCAGGTGGATTTTTTAATTTTATCCAAAATATAATCGAATGAAAAAATTATTAACACTATTTATTTTATGCTCTACTTTTTCTTTTGGACAGTATATTAAAAAAGCAACTTTAGTTTTATCAGACGGAAAAAAAATGGAAGTTGAAGATGTTTTTTATGGAGATAAAGTTTATGAATATAAACTTAAAATGAATAAGTCTTCTAATCAAGCAATAATAAAAGAAGATGTTTCTGAAATTATTTTTGATTCTATTGATTTTATTAATAAAGTGGATCAAAATACTTATACCGAAATAAAGGATAAATATTATGAAAATGATTTACCTGAAGGTATTTATGAAACAATTGATGATTTTTATAAAAAAAATCCTTCCTCAACAAAAAAGATTGTTGGAAGAGAAGAAGGTCAAAAATATTATGATAATCCAAAAGACTTAATGGCTTTTAAATATGTTGGAAGTGATGATATTTTAAGAAATACTTTTGCAGTTGTTTACAAAGGAAATCTTTACTTAAGCATAAAAGCATCTAATAAAAACGAAGCGAAGGAAATGAAAGGTGGTTTTATGATAGATTATTCAAAAAACTATTTCTTAAAAGTAAAGTTTGCAAATTCGGATTATTTTTACAGCGAAATATCTGCTATTCCTTCAGGTGAAGCAATTACAAAAATGGCTGTAGGAAATTATTATGGAGCACCTTATAGGTTAAAATATATTTTGTATCCTTTTATTTTATTAAATAATGAACAAAAATTTTATGCTGTAAAAAACTGTAAGAGATTTAATGAATATTTTGAAAATAAATTGAATAAAAGGATTCCTTGTGAAAAGGATAATGATTTTTTAGATGATGTAAGAAAACTGATGATTTCGCAAGAATAAACAATTATAATAACCCTAAAATCCATCTGATTATTCAGGTGGATTTTTTAATTTTATCCAAAATATAATCGAATGAAAAAATTATTTACTCTACTTGCCTTATGTTCTACTTTTGTTTTTGGGCAATATATATCGAAAGCGAAAATAACTTCTAAAAGCACAAATAATTCTTTTGAAATAAGAGATGTAAAATACATTAATGATGGAAAAGGATTACAATTCAAAACAGATTTATCAAAAAATACTTTCGCGGTAGTTAGAGTAAAAGATTTCGATTTGGTTTATGATTCTGAAAATTTGTCTAAAAATATTCCTGAAATAAAAGGTGTGTTTAGCAAAGAATCTTTTAGTTATCCTGATGGAGTTTATGTGACAAAAGACGATTTTGTTTCCAAGAATGTAGAAAGTAAAGCATTTGAAATGAAGCCAAATCTTTATGCGGATTTGTTTGAACAATCGGCAGATTTGGTTAATTTTTATGATACAAAAGGAAAATTTCCTGAATTTCAACAACGAGATTATTTTGCAATTGTGCGAAATGGAGATGTTTATTTTAATGTAAAAGAGATAAAAAAGATTGCAAAAGATAAAAAAATCTTGTTAGCGAAAGAGATTCCAAACTTTGCTTATGTTAGAGTAAAAGCAGGATCAGATCATCATTTGTACATGGAATTGCCAAAATCACAACAAAATAATGGCTATTTAATGATGTTTGGAATTGCTGGAGCAATTGCTTCGACTGTTTTAGATACGAAGGATGTTCCAGAAGGTTATTCAGAAAATTATATCAATCTTGTGAAAGAAGGAATTATAACTTTTAATACAAATGATTATAAAGGAATTATTTTTGATACAAAAAATAAAGAATTTGAAATACTGTCGAAATGTTCTGATTTAAATAGTTATGTGACGAAATATAATTCAGAGTTTAATTTAGATTGTAAGGCAGATTATTCTATAGATAAACAAAGAGAAATATTAAATAACCTTTAATAAATATAAAATGAGTACAAAAACATATGCAGCGTTCAATGAAACTGATCCATTAGCGCCACACACAATAGAACGTAGACATTTACACGCGAAGGATATTTTTATCGATATCGAGTATTGTGGGGTTTGTCACAGCGATATTCACACTGCGAAAGGAGATTGGGGAAAACCAAATTATCCGGTTGTTCCTGGGCACGAAATCATTGGTCGAGTAAAAGAAGTAGGTTCTGAAGTTACGAAATTCAAAGTTGGAGATTTGGTTGGAGTAGGTTGTATGGTAGAGTCTTGTCAACATTGTCATTCTTGCGACGAAGGTTTAGAGCAGTATTGTGAAAATGGTTTTACAGGAACGTATAATTCTAAAAACTCGAAACATGGCGGAATTACTTACGGTGGTTATGCAGAAAACATTGTGGTAGAAGAAGATTTTGTGCTTCACGTACCTGAAAATATCGATGTAAAAGCTGCTGCGCCATTGTTGTGTGCGGGAATTACAACTTGGTCTCCTTTGCGTCACTGGAATGTAAAAGCGGGCGATAAAGTAGGGGTAATCGGTCTTGGAGGTTTAGGACATATGGGTGTTAAATTTGCAAAAGCAATGGGTGCACATGTTGTAATGATTACAACTTCTGAGTCGAAAGGTGAAGATGCAAAGAAACTTGGAGCTGATGAGGTTTTGATTTCGAAAGATGCAACACAAATGAAAGCGCATGCAAATTCATTCGATTTTTTATTGAATACAATCCCTGTGAAACATGATGTTAATCCATATTTACAATTATTAAAATTAGATAAAACAATGTGTATGGTGGGTGCTATTGAGCCTTTAGATGCTGTTCACGGAGGTTTATTGATTATGAAACGTCGTAATTTGGCAGGATCTTTAATTGGAGGAATCAAGGAAACACAAGAAATGTTAGATTTTTGTGGAGAACACAATATTGTATCTGATGTAGAAATGATCGATATTCAAAACATTAATACAGCTTACGAGCGAATGATGAAATCGGATGTGAAATATCGTTTTGTGATTGATATCAAATCATTGAAAGAATCTTAATTTAGATATAAAAATAAAAAAATCCGCTCATTAAGCGGATTTTTTTATTGAGTTTTCAAGTTCTATTTCGCAACAGAATCTTTTGTTGTTTCTGCTGGATTTACAGTTTTCGAAGAATCTACCGTAACTCCTTCTACAGAATCTGCCGCAGGAATTTCAGCTTTTTCAACACTTACAGAATCCTCAGCAACTGTTGTTGGCTCTCCAATACTTTTTGCCTCTTGTTTACAAGAAATTGCTGTGAAAGAAATCGCTACAAAAGCGAATAACGCTAATTTTTTCATTTGATTTTTTTGTTTAATCTATTCTACAAATTATTTTTTCTCTGTTGTTGTAGTCGTAGTTGTTTCAACTTTTACAGGAGTTTCTTTTACAACTTCCGAATCTTTGATCACAACAGAATCTTTTCCTACAGAATCAAATTTTACTGAATCTTCGATTGTTGTAATTGTGTCATTTTTTACTTCTGTTTCAGTTTTTGTTTCTTTCGATCCAAATAAATTACAAGATGTTAAACCAAATGCAGTTCCGATTACTCCTAATACGATTACGTTTAATGCTAATTTTTTCATAACTTTAATTTTTTAAATGTTTAATTGATTTTTTGTTTTTGTTGATTTTTCAATCATTTTGTTGAACCAAAGTTAAGCTGACATCAAAGTTTTTCGAAGCAAAATAGTTGTAAGATGATTGTAATCCAATCATCGAATATTCAACAAATGTTTTACAACAAAATAAATCATTTAACAACGCATTAATAAAGAAATACAACTCAACATATCAAAAAAATTATTTTATTTGTAGTTGTATTAAAAGACAATTTGTAAAATCGAAATTATTTTACAAAATACTGAAAACCAACTTTATAAATTTTATTTTTTGAGCAAATTTACAGATATAGAAATTTTCGAAATTCTGAAAAAAACGATTTCAAATCGATTTTTAGAAGAAAATTCTGCTCAATCCGAAAATATCTCCGATTGGAAGGGGCAAGAAATTACATCTTTCCAAGACGATTTATTCAATAAAACCAGATCTACCGTTAGCGAAAAGTGGTTTTATACGTATTTTAAGTCAGATTTTAAGAAGCTTCCGCGTATTGATATGCTCAATCTTTTGGCGCAATATTGTGGATATAAAAATTGGGCACACTTTCTTAATGTTCAAAAAATAGAACATTTTGGTCCAAATAAAGCTGAAGAATCGACGATTGAAGCAACAGAAAACGAAAATTTTTCATCAGAACATATAACTCCAGAAGAATCTGAAGTAGAGATTCCAGTAGAAGTTAAACTATCAACAGAAAAAGAAATAATTCCTGCAAAAGAGGAAACTGTTAAAACAAAATCTAAGCTAAAATTGATCTCGATAATAGCTGCAGCAATTGTTTTATTGAGCGGAATTGGCGCAACTATTTATTATTCAATTTTTGGTCAGCGCGAATACGAATTTTGTTTTGTAGACTCGGACAGACAAGCTGCAATTACCAATTCTGTTGAGGTTACAATTATTAGAGATGGTTTTACACCACTTTATTTATCGACCAAAACAGGTTGTATCAAATTTGAATCGCAAAAAGATACAATCAAGATGTTTGTGAGTTCGCCTTACTATAAACAAGATACGTTTAAGGTTAATTTGCATCAATATAATCAGCCTGAAAAGCTATTGTTAGAGCCAGATGATTATAAGATTATGCTGTATTATTATTCGAATTCAGCAAAAGATTTGAAACAACGAATTTCTAAGCTAAATCAAATGATTGCGGATGATGCGTTGATTTATCAAGTGTATGACAATGATTTTTTTGGTGTAGAGATTCTTTCGAAACAACAATATATCAATTTAGTTACAATGCCTACGACGTCATTAAAGAATTTTTCTTTGATCGAATCGGAAAGGAAAAATGGAAAAATTGTGAAATTAAAATTTAAAATCCAACAAGATGAGAACGATAAGTAAAATAGTTCAGTTTAGCATGATATTGCTGATGAGTGTTTGGATGATATTTTCGTGCAAAGACGATAAATATAAAGGAGATTACAACCCAGAAGCGATAAAAGGTTACAAAAACGAGGCATCGACAGTAAGTAGTAAAATGGATTCTGTGGAAGCTGTAAATTTTATTGCAAAGCAGAAATTGCGTGAGTTTTTTGAGCTTTCGGCGTTGGCATCTAATACCAATGATACGGTTGTTGATAGCTTGTTGAGAGATCAATTGTTGTCTTATTTTCCTAAAAAAGATACGACCGAAATATTTTCGTTGTTGAGAGAGCTTCGTTCGAAAAAAGTAACATTTACTTCCGTTTCTAAATTTGCAATTTTACCAAAAGATTCGATTACACCCGATTCTATCAAGCGAATTGCGTATACAATTAATTATTTCAATTCGGATAAAAAGTTAATCGAAACCAATAATCATGTTGGTGTATTTGTGTTAAAACAAGAGCCGATCAAATTTCAACGAGAGTTTAAATTCTATTTTAGAACATTAAATGATAAAAAAGACTCGATTCAGAAAGATTCAATCCCATCTGGAGTAATACAAAAGTCAAGAGGAAAATCGCCGAAATAGGCGTCTTCAATATATTCAATAGGTCTAAAATAAGTTAGACCTATTTTTTTGGAATTAGGTCTACATCTTGCCAAAAATTTATCATAATATCCGCCACCGTATCCGACGCGATTTCCTTTTTTATCGGCAACAAACATTGGAATAAAAATAACATCAATCGCTTTAGAATCAATTTCTGAATACTGAGTGGGTTCTGGAATTTGAAGTGAATTTAATACCGTTTCGAAACCTTTTTCTACTTTACAATTAATCATATCATCGCCAACAACCAAAGGCAAAACCACCTCTTTTTGCTGTTGAAATAGCCAATTTATGATTGGATAAGTATTGATTTCGTTATTTTTTTCGATAGGTAAGAAAATATGAAATGTCTGATCTGTAGAAAAATCTAAGTGTTTGATGTGTTCAAAAATTTGATCACTCAAGTCATCCACTTCTTCTTTAGTGAATGATTTTCTCAACGTTCGGTAATATTTTCTAGCTTCAGATTTTGTCATTTCTTCGTAGTTTGATACGAAGTTAAGATCTTACTCAATAATATTATAATTTAAAGAAGTTTTTGTTTTGAGTTTATCCATTTGTTTTTTATTCGAAAAAGCATTTTTCAAAAGTTCTTTTGATAGACCTATTTTTTTAGAGAAATCGTTAAAAGTATCCTTTTTGTAATCAAATTCATCTTTCCACGTATAACCAGGTCGTATGTAACAATAGGTATAATTATAAACTAAACTTTCTACGTTTGTTGCGTTTACTAATTCATCGTAAGTTGAAGTTGCTAATAAAGTCATTTCTCTATTCTTTGATTCAGTTTTAATTTCTCTCAAAACCGAATCATAGCTATCTTTCAGGCTCGAAATATTTGTATCTTGATATTCGGTATCACCCATGCTTTTCATTGGACGAATTTGAAGAATATTTGGTTCGTATTTTCCGTATAATGAGAAAAAATCCCTTAGTTCTAAGAAATTATCTTTATTGAACGTATAATTGATTCTCAAAATAAGATTCGGATTATTTTTCTTTTCTTCATAAATTGCTTGCAGAGCTTCGTGAAATTTATCGAAAGAGGCTTTTCCCATAAAGTTTTCGTAAGCTTCTTGATGTACACCATGCAACGAAATAGTGAATTCATTCAATCCATTACCTACAAGTTCTTTTACCTTTTCTTTGGTTAACAAATTTGCATTAGTTGTAAGCGATATATAAGGAACCTTGTGCGTTTTTCCTAAAGAAACAATTTGCGCTAGATCTTTATACAAAGTAGGTTCTGTTCCACAACCAATTTGCAGTTTAAGAGCTCTGCCAAACATTTTATCAGCTAAAATTGATAAATCTTCTTTTGGAAAAATACCTTTAGTTTTCTTTACATAATTTTCATCTGTAAAATAACACATTTTGCAACGTAAATTACAAGCCATCACAGGATCAAAATTGACAGCAATATATCTTTGATTTGTTTTATGCAAAAGATACATTCCTAAAAATTTTATCCGATGATTTTTAATTAACCAATTTAATTTTAAAAGCTTGTAAACGTTCATATCTTAATAGTGTAGTTTGATTCTTACAAATATACTTTAAAACGAACGTGATGAAGAATTATTTCTTTTTCTTTGAAAGAACTTAATTGTAATTATTTTAAGAAAAATACAACAAAAATAAAACAAACGATTGCCATAAAAAGCAATAAGTTTACTGGTTTTACTTTCATTTTACTAAATATAGATTTTTTGTAAGTTTTGTGAATTCTTTTCGGTTTAGACATTTTCAATTTCATTACTAATTCTACAATACAGATGCAAATTTCTTAAAAAGGTTGCCTATAGAAAAGTTAAAAAATACAAATAACAAGTATACTTCTGTTTCTCAATTAAATAAAAAATGTTAAAAAAATGCTTTCAGATTCTGAAAGCATTTTTTTAAGTTATCAACCAAACTTTTTCATACGTTTTGCAGCTTCATCCAACCAAGGTTGATAATTGCAATGTTTTTGTATTGCTTGATAAATTCCGTTGCTATTCGGATCTTTTGGATCAAGTTCGTAAATTAATGAATTAATAAATCCATTTTTTATCGATTGACTTTTGATGTTTTCCAATAAAGCATCCGCAGAAAGACCTTGATATAATTTTTCTTGTAAGTTTGTTAAGACAATATTGCGGTAACTCTGATACGTTCTATAATCCTCGTCATTATCTAAATCGATTTCATCTAATTCTGTCAAAAAATTAACAGGTAATTGCTGAGAAGCAGGATTGTAATATGTGTACGAATCCTTGTACATGTACAACAAATTGATAAAATCGTAATTTAAATTCGTTTTTTCTGTTTTGATGAACGAAGAATTAACTTCTAATTTCTCTAAATCTTCGAAAACTTTTTGATGAAAATTTTTGATTTGATTTTTGAAATCTGGCGGAGCAAGTTTAAATAATTCGGTATGATCAGTTAAGAATTTATCCGTTTTAAAACTTTTGTCAACCAAATAATTGTTTCGATTTTTTCCTATTCCAGAGAATTTGAAATTATTCTCCAAATGTTTTAAATCTGTATTTAGAATCAAACTATCACCTGGAATCAAATAAATTGTAAATTCTTCTCGTTCTATGGAAAGTGTCTTGTAACCTTCGTCAACTAACTGAATTGTATCCGAAAAGTTTCCATCAAAATCTAAAGCAAAAGCCTTTTCACGATTATTCAATAATAGGTAAATGCTATCTGTTTGCGCATTCGCAATTCGTCCACTAAAGTAGACAAGTTCACCTTTTTCTTTTTTAGGTGAACAACTGTAAATTGTAATTAAAAGTAGTAGGAGAAATCTCCACAACGTCTTCATTTTCATTTTTCTCTCTGCCTCACAAAAGTAGAAAATTATTCTTCGTTTTGATGAATTTCGAAGTAAGAATCTATCTTAAAATTTTCTGGTTTATTTGCTGCCGCAACCGCTAATTTATCAGCTTCTTCGTTCCAATGATGTCCAGCATGACCTTTTATCCATTGAAATTTTACACGATGAATTTTATAAACTTCTAAAAATCTTTTCCACAAATCAGCATTCTTCTTTCCTTTGAAATTCTTTTGCACCCAACCAAAAACCCAACGTTTTTCCACAGCATCTACCACATATTTAGAATCCGTCACAATGGTAATTTCAGTATTAGTAAACTTTAGCGTTTCCAAAGCCGTAATAACTGCTAACAATTCCATTCGGTTATTCGTTGTTAGTCGAAAACCTTGAGAAATTTCTTTTTTGACTTTTTTCTCGGTTTCCAACAAAATACAACCAAATCCTCCTGGACCAGGATTTCCCAACGACGAACCGTCTGTATATGCTACAATCGCCATGTTTTATGGTTTGTAATTTAACATTGTATCAATTGTTTGACGTGCAACAAAATGATAATTTGGACGCGCATCTTTGTAAATATTTTTCGCTAAATCTAATTGATTAGATTCTTTTAAAGCTAAATATAAAGGCTCTAAAAATTTACGACGGCCAACATTTACCAAGAATTCTTTCGCATTTGTGTTGACTTTATCGTAATGCATTAAAAATGCTTTTTCGAACCAAGCACATTCAATTTCTGGATTTTTTGAATTTGTAAAATCATAAATCGCATCCAAATAAGCTAAATCTTCTTTTGTGTTTTTAGTTGTATCAATTTGACGAATAAAATGAACCCATTCGTTTGTAGATTTCGTAGAAATCGCCACTTTTTTAGGTGCAACTTTATTTCGTCCGTTTGTTATATCTTGCTGTAATTGCGCTTCTGTTAAATCAAATAATTTTGAAGTTGGTTTTTTCAAATCTTTTGGCCAACCTGTGTTATAAATCCATTCTTGAACAAAAGAATCGTCTCCATTTGTCAAATTAGCTTTCAAATAATCAACAAATTTTTCTGTTGTCATTGTTTGGAATGCATGCGAAGAAAAATATTGATTCAAGAATTTATCAAACTTTTCACGACCATATTTATCTTCTAACATTTTCAAAAATAAATAACCTTTATCGTATGGAACATCAGAAAAAGCATCATCAGGATTTGCTCCTTTCATGTTCACTTTTAATGAAGTATATTTTTCTGGAATATTTTTCATCGACGTTTCTAAATCTTGAAAACCAATTACCGAAATCATATCCGCATAATCTTTTCCTTCTAATTCTTCCATGATTCGACGCTCAAAATAAACTGTAAATCCTTCATTTACCCAGAAATCATCCCAAGTAGAATTCGTTACTAAATTTCCAGACCAAGAATGAGCCAATTCGTGTGCAATCAAATTCGTCATCGAACGATCACCTACAATTGCAGTTGGCGTAGCAAACGTTAAACGCGGATTTTCCATTCCTCCAAAAGGAAACGAAGGCGGTAAAACCAAGACATCAAATTGTTCCCAAGGATATTTTCCGTACAATTTCTCGGCAGCAGTTACCATTTTTCCCATATCGGCAAATTCCCACGCAGCAGCTTTTAACAAACCAGGTTCTGCATAAACACCCGTTCTGTTGTCGATTGGTTGATATTGTACATCACCAACAGCCAAAGCAATCAAATAAGGTGCAATTGGTTGTGGCATTTTGAAGGTATAAACACCTTCGAAATTTTTTTCTTTTGGATTGATTGCACTCATCAAAGGCAACAAATCTTTTGGTGTTTTTACTTTTGCATCGTACGTTAAACGAACACTTGGTGTATCCTGAATCGGAATCCAAGAACGAGTTAAAATTGCTTGTCCTTGAGACAATAAAAACGGATGTTTTTTATCGTGTGTTTGTTGCGGATTTAACCATTGTAAAGCATTTGCATCAGGCGAAGTTTTGTAGAAAACTTTTACAATTGTATCATTTGGCGTAACATCAATGATTAAGGCTTGACCTTTGATCGAATCTTTTTCACCTAATCTGTATGTCGTTTTTTGACCATTCGCTAATAAAACTGAATCAATTGTTAGTTTTTCGGTATCTAAAATCAATTGTTTTGCTTGATTATTTTCGAATGTATAAGCTGCCGAACCTTTGATTTGATGCGTATCGAAATCAGTTTCGATATCCAAACTCAAATGTTTGATGCGAGCTTTATCTAAATCAGCAAAAGTTTGATTGTCTTTTGCTTCAGTTTCTGTGGTAGAAGAGATTTGTTTATTGCAACTAACCGCCGTTAAAGCCGTTCCTAATGCGATATAAACTAAATTTTTCATTGTTCTAAATCTTTTAAAATCATGTTGAAAGCAGCTTCTTTCAAAGCAACTTTATCGTTTTTTACATTCAAATCTTTCGTTTCGAAAGTCTCCAATAGTCGGACTTTTATTTTTCCTGGATAACCTCTAAACCAATTAAACGGAAACATTTTATTAACACCGTGAATCGCCAAAACAGCCAAAGGCGTTTGTGTTTCAATCGCAATGTTAAACGCTCCATCTTTGAAAGGATCCAAATAAATCTTGAATTCTTTGTCGTTTGTAACGCCTCCTTCAGGAAAAATAAAAATACTCAGATTTTTGTCTAACTTTTTCTTTGCTTCGGGATAAACAAGTGCTTTACTACGTGCACTTTTTCGGTCGACAGGGATACAAATTCGTTCGAATATTCGTCCAAAGATAGGGATTTTGAGTAACTCTGCCTTGCCTACAAATACGATTGGATGATGTTTTAGAATCGTCAACATCAACATAATATCCATAATCGAAGTATGATTGGCTATAAAAACATAGTTTTCTTTCGGATCGAGTGGAACAAGTTTTTTGTAATCAATTCTAAATCCAGTTCCGTACAACACAAATTTGCCCCAATATCTGATTAACGGATAAATATATGGGAATGTTTTTTCGAAACTTGCCAAAGGTAGCACGATAAAAACTCCTATTGTTAGGACATAAATTGCGGCTAAAAATATCATCCAAATGCGCCAAATAAGGACAAAAAAACCTGTGATGTATTTCATTGAGTTGGTTTAGTGGAGTAAAGATATGGAGAAATTGAAAACTAAACTTATGTTCCTATTTTTTCAAAAACTTCAAAATAGCTTCATTTAATATTTTTGGCTGTTCAAAAGGAACATAATGCGTTGAATTTGGAATAATCAATAACTCCGCTTTTGAAATATTTTGTTGAATTTCTTTCGTATAACTCTCTTTTACTTCATCTTTTTCACCAGCAATAACCAATACAGGATTTTGAATTTTATTTAGTTCAGATTTTGTAATATTTGGTTCATTTAACATCAATTCGATTAAGCGTGAATTCGTGTTTTCTGAAGGTTTATTTGCTAAATTTTTCAAACTCCCAATTAGTTCTTCGCTTACTCCATTTGGGTTAAGAACAGCACCAATTGTTACAATTTTATTAATTATTTCAGAATATTGAGCATTGAAAATTAAAGCTGTATTTCCACCATCACTCCAACCAACAAGATTGACTTTCTTTAGATTAAGTTTTTGTATCACTTGAAGTAAATCGTTTGCAAACTCTTCATAAGTGTAAGGTGTATTTGTCAAATCGGTACTTCTCCCTTGTCCGCGTGTATCAAGAGCAATTACTCGATAATGCTTGGCAAAAAATGGAATTTGTTGATAAAAATCTTCTATACTTCCATTATTTCCATGTAGAAATATCAAAGGCTCGCCTTGTCCATATTCTTCATAATAAATCTTCGCATCATTTATATCAATATATTTTCCTGACTTATTTTTTCCATATATCGACTTTTTAGCACTCTCTTTATGTTGATAATATGAAATTAATTCTTTTGTTTTTGTATCAATTTCCTCAGGCTTTTCCTCATTTATAGTCAATTTATCTTTTGAATATAAAACTTCTAAGTTAGCGATAAAAACGCCTGGAGAAGCTTCCCAATTACCTTGACTTTGATATCTAAACAACAAGTCTTTTCCTAAAGATTTCTTGGCAGAAACACCAAAAATAAAATCTTCTTGAGCAAGTTTTTTATAATCAACTAATTGTAGTGTAACAGCGATTTTATCAACATTTTTGTATCGAAATTTATAAGGTGCTAAATCAATTTTTTGCCATCCAGTTGTAGATGTTTTATAAATAATATTTTCGTCTAAAAGCGATTCTGTTGGCAAATCATTTTTAACAGCATAAATATTAACTTTTAAGGTAATTTCTCCGTATTTAGAACTTGGAATAATATGAAAATTGAATGCGTTTAGTTTTGTATTTGGGTAAATTTCAAAAATATTTCCTTGTTCAATTGTTGGTACATTTTCATCAAACATTTTAGAAAAAGTAAGCATTGGACGAGTTTTTTGACCAATAATTTTCTCTTTCATTTTTTCTGTTTTAAGTGTAACTTCTGTCAATGAAATTGATTTTTCATTTAAAATAATAACAGAATTTTGTTGGATTTCTTCTATAGATTTTGAAATTTCATCATAACCTGATGCATCAAAAATTAAGTGACTTTTAGATTGATTTTCTGGAATTTCGATAGAAAATTGACCATTTTCATCTGTGATTGTTCCAACTTCTGAATTTTTTATTCCAATCGAACAGTATGCAATTGGCAAATTATTGCTGTCTTTTACACTTCCTTTTAATTTAATTTGAGCTTGAAGAATTGTACAAATTGTTACGATTAATATAAAAAAATAGTTGCGCATATTTTATTGTTTTGGTTATAAGACGAATTGTTTTTAAAAAGGTTACATGACTAGATTGATAATTATTTCTTAAAATTTTTCTGCTACAACGTTATCGAGACAATATTGATTTTGAGATGAATTTGAAATGATTAAATTTGTTAAGGAAAGAATACTAAAAATATTATGGCTTTAAATACAATCAATCCAACAACTACAAAGGCTTGGAATGCGTTAGAGAAACATTTTCAAACGATTCAGCATACATCAATCAAAGAACTATTTGCTCAAAATGCAAATCGTTTTGAAGAATTTTCGATTCAATATCCCTCATTATTAGTAGATTATTCGAAAAATAGAATTAATGCAGAAACGATTCAACTTTTGGTTGATTTAGCGAAAGAAATGGATGTTGATACTGCAATTCAGCAAATGTTTGAAGGAGATGTAATCAACGTGACAGAAAAAAGAGCTGTTCTGCATACAGCTTTGCGCAATCGCTCTAATGAAGAGGTTTTGGTTGATGGAAAAGATGTAATGCCTCAAATTAATGAGGTGTTAGATCAGATGAAATCTTTTTCGGAAAAAGTAATTTCGGGTGAATGGAAAGGTTTTTCAGGGAAAGAAATTACAGATGTTGTCAACATCGGAATTGGTGGTTCGGATCTTGGACCTGTGATGGTGACAGAAGCGTTGAAACATTATAAAACTCGTTTAAATATTCATTTTGTTTCGAATATTGATGGAACGCATTTAGCAGAAACTTTTAAAGAAATAAATCCTGAAACAACCTTATTTATTGTTGCTTCAAAAACATTTACAACGCAAGAAACGATGACAAATGCTTTTTCTGCGAAAGAATGGTTTTTGAATTCTAACGCAAATGAAGCTGATGTTGCGAAACATTTTGTGGCATTATCGACAAATGCAGAAGGTGTTGCTAATTTCGGAATTGATACGGCAAACATGTTTCAATTTTGGGATTGGGTTGGTGGTCGTTATTCATTGTGGAGTGCGATTGGTTTGAGCATTGCTTTGGCAGTAGGTTTCGAAAATTTCGAAGAATTGTTAGAGGGAGCACATGAAATGGATGTGCATTTCAAAACAGAAACTTTAGATCAAAATATACCAGTAGTTTTGGCGCTTTTAGGAATTTGGTACAACAACTTCTTTGGTGCAGATTCGGTTGCTTTGTTACCTTATGAACAATATTTATCGCGATTTGCAGCATATTTTCAGCAAGGTGATATGGAATCGAATGGTAAATATGTTGGTCGAGATGGGAAAAAAGTGGATTATGAAACGGGACCAATTATTTGGGGAGAACCAGGAACAAATGGTCAGCATGCTTTTTATCAATTAATCCATCAAGGAACAAAATTAATTCCAGCCGATTTTATTGCAGGAGCTAATTCGTTGAATGTTTTAGGCGACCATCATGCAAAATTATTATCAAACTTTTTTGCTCAAACAGAAGCTTTAGCATTTGGAAAAGATGAAGAAACGGTTATTGCTGAATTAGAAAAAGCAGGGAAATCGAAGGAAGAAATTGATTTCTTAACTGCTTTCAAAATTTTTGAAGGAAATCGTCCTACAAACTCAATTTTATATGAAGTGTTGACTCCAAAAGTTTTAGGAAATTTAATTGCGATGTACGAACACAAAATTTTTGTGCAAGGAGTTATTTGGAATATTTTCTCTTTTGATCAATGGGGAGTAGAGTTAGGAAAACAATTAGCAAATGTGATTTTACCAGAGTTAGAAAATGATGAGCAAGTTACTTCTCATGATGCTTCTACAAATGGATTAATCAATGCTTATAAATATTGGAGAAAATAATTTATCAATATAATTACTAAAAAATCCGCTCAATGAGCGGATTTTTTTATGAATTTTTGTGACCAGTTTCTTTTAAAAATAAGGTTAGAATAATGGCAATAAATATTCCGATGATCCAAAACCAAATTGCTTGATGATAATGTCCAGTTTTATCTGTAACATTTACAATTTCGTTTCCATATAATTTAGCAAAAACAGGATTAACTAGAGAAGTTACACCAAACGTCAAAAAGTTTTGAACTCCAGTTGCAGAGCCTTTTACATAATCTGGATTAGCTTCTTTGATAACCGAATATGGAATCATTGCGACTCCAGAGAAAAGCCCAAAAATGAAAAATGTAACTTTTATTGGAATTAAATCTGGAAGATAAATGAGTTGTAAAAACATCAAGATCATTCCGATACAACCAAAAAGAATAACAGGTTTTCTTTTTCCTATTTTATCCGTTATATAACCCATTAATGGACATCCAACTACCCAGCCTAGTGACGCCATAGCAGCAGTCATAGCAGCAGTGTGAGCATCAAAACCTAAGTCTAATTTGAAAAAAGGAACAGCCCAAGTCATGGCAAAAATCGTTGTCGGTATAAATAATAATCCAGAAATAATACCAGTTAACCACGAATTTGGATTGCTGAAAATAATTTTGAAAGGTTCAATAAAAGAGGTTTGTTTACTTTTTTCGATCTCTTCTTCAGACGATTTTGGAGTTATGAACAGCATTGCTACAGCTGGAATTATACATAAAACTCCAGCAATTATCCAAAATGTTTTATATCCAAAACCATTTTCTAATAATGGCGCAACCACAAATTGTCCTGCCGCTCCACCAAGCATTCCTATACATTGAGAGAAGCCTATTGCTGTTGCTAAAGATTTTGATGAGAATCCTTTGGTTGCTAAATAGACACAACCAGGAAAAGCAAATGCGCTACCCGCTCCTTGTAATAATCTGCCTGTTGTTCCAGCAAATTGGGAGGAAGCGATAAATAAAATACATCCTATTCCGAGTATAAAACACCCTGCAAACATCGAATATCTTGCACCAAATTTGTCTAAACATATTCCAGCAATTAAAGCGAATATCGAATAAGTGTAATAATATGTTCCAATAAGAGAAACTAAATTTTCTTTAGAAATGTTGTAATTCTGAGCCAAATCTGTGATCATTAATGAAGGTGCAGAACGAGTTGCGTAATCAATGAAATAGAAGATTAAGCCTAAAACCCATGCAATGATGAAAAGTTTTTTACTTGATTGTGTGATAGATGATGATTGATTCATTATAAATCTTTTAAATGTTTATAATTGGATTTAATAGTTTCCATTACCTCATCCATTTTTCCACCTAACATTAGTTTTGCCATAGATTTTGTCATTCCAATCATTTGATCAAGATCTACTTTTGGAGGCATTGCTAAAGCGTTTGGATTTGTAAATACATTTAATAAATACGGTCCATTATGAGCAAAAGCTCTTCCGATTGCATCAGGTAAATCATCGGGATTTTTAACCGATTCGCTTTCTATTCCCATTGCTTTTCCAATCAAAGTAAAGTCAGGATTTTCCATATCTGTTTCATTGTCAGGTAAACCAGCAACTTCCATTTCCAATTTAACCATTCCTAATGTTCTATTATTAAAAATAATAAGTTTAACAGGTAGATTATATTGTTTGATGGTTGCTAAATCTCCTAATAACATCGAAATTCCACCATCACCACACATAGCAATAATTTGTCTATCAGGATATGCCATTTGTGCACCAATCGCTTGAGGCATTGCATTTGCCATAGAGCCATGATTGAAAGATCCTAACATTTTTCGCTCTCCCGTACCCGTTATATAACGTGCTCCCCACACACAACACATTCCTGTATCAACTGTAAAAATGGCATCTTTTGTAGCTAACTCATCTAATAAATAAGCTGCATATTCGGGTTGAATGGCATTTTCTTTTCCTTTTTCATGAACAAATGTCATTTTGCTTTCAAGAACTTTCTTATACATTTCTAATTGACTATCCAAAAAATCTCTGTCTTGCTTAGGTTCTAATAACTCAATTAATTCGTTAATTGTTTCTTTTGCATTTCCGACTAATCCTAAATCAATTTTAGCTCTTCGTCCAAGTTTAGAGCCATCTGAATCAATTTGAATGATTTTTTTATCTGTTGGAATAAAATCTTTATAAGGAAAATCGGTACCAATCAAAATAATTAAATCAGCTTTGTGCATAGCATGATAAGCAGATGGTTGACCAAGTAATCCTGTCATTCCTATTTCATTTGGATTATTGGGTTGAATACTCATTTTCCCTTTGAACGAATATCCAACTGGAGCATGCAAATGACGAGAAAGTTTTATAACTTCTTCATTTGCTTGAGATGCGCCAATTCCACAGAATAAGGTAATATTATTTGCATCATTTATAATAGAAGCAGCTTCTCTTAATTCAGTTTTATTTGGAGTAATAATAGGTTGATTGAAATAGAAATTCGAGGTATAATTACTTTCAACGGCTTCCATTTCTGCAATATCTCCTGGAAGTCCAATAATTGCAACATCTTTTTTTGAAATAGCATGTTGTATAGCTGTTTGTACCATTCTAGGAACTTGTTCTGCTCGAGTAATAATTTGATTATAACAACTACAATCATCAAAAAGTTTAATAGTATTCGTTTCCTGAAAATAATCTGTACCAAATTCTATTGTAGGCAGAGTAGAGGCAATTACAACTAAAGGAGTTCTTGATTTATGCGCTTCATAAACTCCATTGATCAAATGTACATGACCAGGACCAGAGCTTCCAGCGCAACATCCAATCCCATTCAATTCTGATTCGGCAGTAGCAGCTATTGCTCCAGCTTCTTCATGTCTTACATGAACCCAATCAATTTTGTCACTTTGTTTAACTGCGATATTAAAAAAATTGAGACTATCACCAGTTACTGCATAAACACGTTTTATATTCGCTTTTTCTAGTAATTCTACAATTTGATGTGCTACATTCTTTCCCATAATAAAGTATTTTTTGATTGTGACTAACAAGTTATGAAATTATAGGATAAAAATATTTGAAATAAGTGTTAAATATTTGAATAGTAAATTGTTGTAAAACAAAAAAGCCTGTTGAGAAACAGGCTTAAAATTAACACATGAGGACAAAATTTACTCTACTAAATCTTATACGCTTAATATATTTCAATATTTGTGCCAAAACTATATTTGACATGTAAAATAAATGTTTAATCTATGTTTATCACTTCTTATTTTTAATGATTAAAAATAGTGTAAGTAAGAGTTTTTTGCAGAATTAATATTTATAAATACTTTACTTTCGTATGCCTTTTGGCTTTACACACTTCTCTTCCTACTATCTCTAGTTATTTTTAATAATTTAATGAATCATTTTCTCAGATATAGAAATTTAGGAAGTTTATTTCTTTTGCTTTTTTCTTCTATTCTTTTTGGTTACCAAAAAGATACAATAGTTGAAAGTGGTCAAATACTTATTTTTATATCAAAAAATACGGAAACGAATTTATTAGAAAAAATAACAGTAGATAAAACCATAAACAAAACCACTGTCGAAAAAAAGACGATTACTAAACCTAAAAAACTCAAAAAGGTTTTAGTCGTAAAAAAAGAGAATAAGCAACAAAAAGAACATGTCTACAAGCCAAAAACAGCTATTTTATCGTCTAAAATAAAATTTTTATCTGGTTGTAATCTTCCTGAGAACTCGGGGAAAATAGTTTTAAAAGAAAATTTTTATAAATATCATCAAAAAGTAGCAAGGACAAATTCGATTTTTAAAATAAATCTGTCTGATATTGCTAATAATTTACTTGCGATTAATAATTCTTTTATTCATATTCGAATAAATGTAATCGATAACATTTTAACTCGTCCGCCTCCATTTTCGTTCACTAAAAACAAACCATCAACTAAATCTACTGTATTAATTTTAATAATATAGTTATAAATGAACAATTTAAGAAAAATAATAAGCGCAATTGTAGTGATGATAACATGCAATTTGAATGCGCAAACACTTATCTTCAAAGAAGATTTTGGGAAAAGTACAATAAGAACATCATCTCAATATGTACCACAAACAGGAAAAGATGGAAGTTTAGGCTTCTTCAAACACGGATCTTCTTTTTATCGACTTGCAGATAAATATTTGTCTGATTTATCAACTTTACCTTCAACCAATACTTATGGTACAAATAAAGGTAGTTATAACCAGGATGTGTGGAATATTGATAATGGTTTTTATGCCGTAATAGCACCAAGCCATATTTATGATATGACTAAAGTAATGCCAGATGGTAATAATATTGGATGGATTGGAGAATGGTGGTACAATCAAAATCCAAAACCAGCAGATCATACTGATGGATCTTTGGACGGAGCTGTATTGGTAGTAAATGGAGGTATGGTTCTTAACCAATATTACCGTCGAGTAGTGCAATTAGAACCAGGTAAAACTTATAAAGTATCTGCTTTTATCTATGGAGCAGGAGGAAATAAAGTAGGAGTAAGTTTTGAGGCACAAGATATACTAACAGAAAAAGTATTAGGATCATCCAACATTGATCATAATATTACAGATTTTTCTGAAAATGCTAAGAATGTAATGAGATTAAGTGCTGCTAATACTTGGGAGCAAAAAACATGGACTTTTAAAGCTCCGAATGACGCAAATTGTATTAATATAGCTGTGGCGCTAAGGAATAACATTGCATCAAATGATGGTAATGATTTTTTTGTAGATGATATTACATTAGAAGAAACAACAGAAACTGGTACAGAGTATGACTGTCCAGATACTAATGTTGTAATTGATAATATAATTAAAGCAACAGATGACCATGTAGATTTATCAACTACTTCTAGTATTAATATTATAGATAATGATTTATACGGAACCAATGGAACAAAAGTAGTATTAACAGGAAATAATAAAAACTCTACAATTTCTATAATTGGAGAATGGCCTGCGGAAGCTATTTTAGACACTGAGACTGGTATTGTTACATTTACAAGTGGATTCGTACCACCAGTTGGAGGATTAAGATATCAAATATGTAGTTTAATTGGTATTTGTTCTTCTGCAACAATTACTGTAACAGGAGGAGGTACAACTCCAACTCCCGGAACATCTTGTACAAAAACGCCAAATACAACAACAGCAACTTCTTTTACCAATGTTGGAGTTTCTGCAATGTCAACAAAATTAGAGAATTGGCCAACTGCAATTCCAAATGGATTTTTAGCATTAGAATCTTCAACAAAAGGTTTCGTCATTACAAGAACTGTTGATGTAGTTAAAATTGTTGATGCAAAAGAAGGAATGATTGTGTATGATACAACCGAAAAATGTGTCAAATTATATAATGGAACAATTTGGCATTGTATCGAGAAAAGTTGTAACGAATAAAGATTATTTAAAATGAAAAATATAATATACGCTGCTATTTTATGCGGTTTTGCATCAATTTCTTTTGGTCAAGTGTCAATTGGTAAAAATGCAGTGGATGGGAATAATACAATTTTAGATTTCGAAGAATCAACAACAAACGGAATTATTTTACCAGCTGTTACTACTGTACCTACAGGTTTGGATGCAACGAATAATGGTGGAACCTTTGCTTTTGACTTAACAGATTCTAAAGTGAAAATGTATGAGAATGGTATTTGGGTTGAGTTAAGTGATGTTGGAGAAAAAACAGTTTTATTAACAAATTCTTCTAATGAAGTAGGTGATGGAGTAATTATTGGAGCAGAAACATCTGCTGCAACAGGAATTTTAGTTTTAGAATCGGATAAAGATGCGATGATTTTACCTAAGGTTAATCAACCTGAAATTAATGTAAAAAGTCCATATCCTGGAATGATTTGTTACGATACAGCAAGTAAAACTGTTGCCATTTTTGATGGTAAAGTTTGGAATTATTGGAAATAATCATTCAATCTATTCATAAAAAAATGCGAGAAAACTTCTCGCATTTTTTATTATTATTTAACTGCTTTTATTTTTCCATTCATTGTTGCAAAATGACCAGGGAAAGAACATAAGAAATCGTATGTACCTTCTTCTAAAGTAAATTTGATTTGATCATTTTCTTTACCTCCTAACAATTTTGTATGCGCAATAATTTCTGATTGTAATTCGGTCGGAATATAATCTGTTGCCTTAGCAGAAGCTGCTGTATTTGCAAAAGCAGAAGCATCAGAACCTGGTTTTAATAAAATAAAATTATGTCCCATTGCTTCTTTTGACATTTCACCAGCATTCATTAAGATTAAAGTTACTTCTTCGCCAGCTTTCACTGTAAATTCAGTTTTATCGTAGCGCATGTCATCACTCGCTTTCAAAACAATATGATTGTTTGTAGCAGGCGTAGCTGTAGAAGTTTCAGCATCTTCTGATGGAGCTGTACTATAATCTATTTCTGGTTGAGTTGATTCATCTTTCTTAGAACCTCCGCAGCTCATCATCAAAATTGCCGCGAAACTCATCAAAGCTATTTTTTTCATTATTTCAATTTTTTGTTTGATATAAAAATAATGAAATTCAGTAACTTAAAAAAGTTTACTCAGTCTAAATAGAACTGATTTTAAACAGATAAATATCTAAGGAATATCCAAATATTTGTGTGTTTGTAAAGAATAACGCCATTTCGGATTTTCTTTCACATATTCCACAATCAATGGAAGATTTTTGTCGCGTTTGCTCCATTCTGTTTGCAAGAAAAGCGTACAATCTTTTCCAACACGAGCAGCTTGTTCTTCGGCAAATTGAAAATCGTGATTATTGAACACAATACATTTCAATTCATTTGCAGCTTCGCAAACCTCGTCTAACGGCAACATTAATTTTTTTGGAGAAAGACAAACCCAATCAATTTCTCCACTCAACGGATAAGCACCCGAAGTTTCGATGTGAATTCTTGCACCTTTTTCGTGTAGTTTTTTTGTCAAATAAGTCAAATCCCACATCAAAGGTTCTCCTCCTGTAATGATGATTGTTTTGGCCTGAGAAGTTGCCAAGTCTACCAATTCATCAACATTAGTTAAGGGATGCTTGTCAGCATCCCAACTATCTTTTACATCGCACCAATGGCAACCAACATCACAACCTCCTAATCGAATAAAATAAGAAGCCACACCTGTGTACATTCCTTCACCTTGAATTGTGTAAAAATGCTCCATAACAGGCAATAATTTCCCTTCTTGTATCAATTGTTGTTCTTCTGCAGTTGTTGATGCAATGTGTATCATAATTTTATTTTTTGTTGTTGTATGCCAACAATGTGTTTTTTAATAACATAGCGCGTGTCATAGGTCCAACTCCTCCTGGAACTGGCGTTATCCATGATGCTTTTTCTTTTACATTATCAAAATCTACATCACCAGCTAATCTAAATCCTCGTGGATTAGTTTCGTCATCAACGCGTGTAATTCCTACGTCAACGATAACCGCTCCATCTTTTACCATATCAGCTTTTAAGAAACCTGGAACACCTAAAGCAGTGATCACAATATCAGCTTCTTTTGTAAATTGTTCTAAATTTTGAGTTTTCGAATGAGTTAATGTAACTGTACTGTTTCCAGGATTTCCGTTTTTACTCATCAAAATACTCATTGGGCGACCAACGATGCGAGAACGACCAATCACAACTGTATGTTTACCAGTTGTATCAATGTTGTAACGCTCTAACATTTCCATAATTCCGTAAGGTGTAGCAGGTAAAAATGTTTCCATTTCTAATGCCATTTTACCAAAATTCATTGGATGAAAACCATCTACATCTTTCTTAGGATCAATTGCATTGATAACTGCTTCTTGATCGATGTGTTTTGGTAATGGCAATTGCACGATAAATCCGTCTAATGTATCATCATTGTTCCATTTTTCAATTTCTGCAATCAAATCTTCTTGAGAAATTGTATCAGGCAAACGTAATTCTGAAGACTCGAAACCTACAAAATGACAATCCTTGATTTTATTGTCAACATAGGTTTGAGAAGCACCATTACTTCCTACTAAAATTGCACCCAAATGTGGTACACGAACTCCTTGGTCCTTGTAATTCTGCACCAGCTCCTTGATCTCTTGTTTGATCTCTTTTGCCAGTTTAATACCGTCTAAAATTTGCATTGTTTTGTTGTGTTTGCGCAAAGATACGGACAAATTGGAAAATAAATCATTAAGTTTTGAGTTGATGATTTTTTGATTAAATAGAAAAACCACTTCGTTGTGAAGTGGTTTTAGCATTACTGATATTTTTTCTGCGCTTCTTTTAAGTAATTAAAAACTTGTGTTGTTTTCATTTTTTTGGAATTTGTATTAAAAATAAACATTCCAGTTTCGACATTGAAATAATAATCTTTTTCTCCATTTTTTAATTGAAACCATTCCAATAAACCATTTGTAAGATTAACACCAATCCAATTGATTTGTGAAGTTTTGAGGTCGAAAATAAAATTATCATTCGGATTATTTGTAGTGATATAATGTATTTGATCGTCTAAAACATATAAAACACCACTTCCTTGAAACGCTTTCATTTTCAAGAATTTTGATTGTTGATTTCCGAAGTTATAACGCAAAACTGCTTTGAACTCTGCATTTGGAGGAACTTGTGCTAACAAAGCATTTTGTTTCTTTTCGCGAGATTTACTCGCCCAAAAAGCAATTCCAAAAATTAACAAAAAAGGCAAAATACAACAAAGTAATGATGATAGTAATGAAAGAATGTTATCCATAGTAGATTGATTTAGGTTGTGTTAAGATACAAAAAAAACTGTTAGTTTTCTAACAGCTTTTTTGAAATTTTATAAAGTTTGATTTTATTACAAATTACTCATTTTTTCTTCCACTACTTTTCGTTCTTGTGCAATCAAATTATCTTCTTCAGTCGGAAATTGAAAAA
Source organism: Empedobacter sp. UBA6745 (assembly GCF_002453775.1). Classification (NCBI taxonomy): domain Bacteria; kingdom Pseudomonadati; phylum Bacteroidota; class Flavobacteriia; order Flavobacteriales; family Weeksellaceae; genus Empedobacter; species Empedobacter sp. UBA6745. The sequence continues at coordinate 59,539 of NZ_DKHL01000032.1, read as the reverse complement.
TTCCAGAATTGATGCTTTCAATGCGTTTCAAGACTTCGTAAGAAGCTTTTGCTTTTGAAACATCTTCTCGATTTAGATAAATACGAATCGCTTTCATAAACGTCAAAATATTTTTCTTTTTCAATTCATCTGCCAACAAAAATTGATCGCGTTCTTCGTTTGCTTCCAATAAAGTCGACAAATTATTGTCATCAATTTTGTAATACGATTGTAACATTTGATTGAAAATAATCAAAAAACCTTCATCAGCATTTCCAATTTCTAACGAAATAATTCGAGCCAATGTTTTGTTTAATTCTTGAATATATTTTGAAATAAAATCTTGTTTAATCATCTTAATCTAATTTTTTAGACAACTTTTCGAAAGTTTTCTTTGGATTTTTATCTTCGTATAAAATCTTATGAACAGCGTTGATAATTGGCGCTTTTATTTGGTATTGCTCATTCATAATCGCCACACCTTTTGTCGCATAATAACCTTCGGCAACCATATTCATCTCTAAAATAGCAGATTTTACAGTATAACCTTTTCCGATCATATTCCCGAACATACGATTTCGTGAAAAGAATGAATATCCAGTCACCAACAAATCGCCTAAATAAGCCGAATCGTTAATTTTACGTTTCATTGGACTTGCAGTTTTCAAGATATGATTCATTTCTCGAATTGCGTTACTCATCAAAACTGCTTGGAAATTATCTCCATAACCCAAACCATGTGCAATACCTGCTGCAATCGCGTAAATATTTTTCAATACTGCGCCAAATTCAGTTCCGTAAATATCGTTTGAAAGTTTCGTTTTGATAAAATCACACGCTAAACAATCGGCAACAATTTGTGCTTTAGCTTCGTCTTGCGCCGCAATTGTCAAATATGAAAGACGCTCCAAAGCAACTTCCTCAGCGTGACAAGGACCGCTTACAATTCCTAATTGTTCTTCTTTTACATCGAATTTATCGAACAAATATTGTCCAACCAATTGATAATAATCTGGAATAATTCCTTTGATTGATGTCACAACAAATTTATCTGTCAACGGAACAGTTAATTTACTCAAACAATCAGCAACGTAAATAGATGGCACAACCAAAAAGATGATATCCGAATTCATGACAACTTCGTTGATATCCGTTGAAATTTTAAGCTTTTCGGACTTAAATTCGACATCAGTTAAATAATTTGGATTGTGTCTATTTCGCTCCAAATATCCTTTTACGTATTCATCTTTTACCCACCAGTTGAAAGTTTCAAGGTTTTTATTCAGCATTTTTGCAATCGCAGTTGCCCAGCTTCCATTCCCTATTAATCCAACTTTACGATTAGATAACTCTATCATAATATATGTATTGAACAGACAAAGTTAATTAATTTGTAGCTTAGGTATTTTGAATTTTACGAAAAGAAACTCAATTTTGTAAAAATTTTAACGACTTTGTATAAAAAGCTTTTTAGTGAGACCATTATCTACGGTATTGGCTCTATATTGCCGAGGGTAATTATTTTAGCATTGAATTTTTTTATTATCAAGCAAGTTGATAATTCAGATTTTGCAATGTTTTCTCAATTATATTCTGCGGTTTCTTTCCTGAATGTCATTTTAACATTTGGTTTCGAAACAGCCTTTTTCCGCTACGCAACCGAAGAAGGAATGTATCAAAAAGTGTTGAATACAGCTTTTTGGTTTATGGTAATGAGTTCTACTGCGATGCTCGTTTTGGTTTTTCTTTTTTTACAACCTTTGGCAGATTTCGCAAACTATAGCGATCATCCCGAATACTTGTTGTGGTTTGCGTGGATTGCATTTTTTGATGCAATTTGTGTGATTCCTTTTGCAGTTCTACGTTTTAAAAATCGACCAATATTATATACAGCAATTCGCGTAATTCAGAATGTTTTTCAGGCAGTTTTGACAATTGGTTTGTTGTATTATGTTTCGAAAGATTTTATGCTAAGTCTTGGTTTTGATAATGCGATTTCCTACCCATTTATTGCGAATTTATTAGCGAGTATTTTAGGTTTTGTATTATTAATAGGCGTTGTACGTCATGTTCAATTCAAATTTGATCAACCACTTTTCAAGCAAATGTTTTTGTACGGTTATCCGATTATGATTGCAGGTTTGGGGTATATTTTGAATGAAAATTTCGATAAATTAGTTCAACGACAATTAATTGATCCAGCAGCAGCGGGTTCTTATGGCGCTTGTTACAAATTAGCAACATTGATGACGCTTTTCGTAACAGCTTATCGAATGGGTATAGAACCATTTTTCTTTAAAGTTGCCAAAAAAGGAGATGCAAAACAGACGTATGCGAATATTCTGTTCTTTTTCAGTATCATTTGTAATATTGTGATTCTTGGAATTTTAGCAAATATAGATTGGATTAAGAAAATATTTGTTCCAAATTCAACCTATTGGAATGCTTTAGATATTGTACCAATTATTTTAATTGCGAATTTATTTTTCGGAATTTATTACAACCTTTCAACTTGGTACAAAGTCACTGATAGAACAAGTATCGGAACTATAATTTCATTGGTTGGTGGTGCAATTACTATTATTTTGAATGTTTTTTTATTGCCAAAATATGGTTTTATGGTTTCTGCTTGGACAACTTTATTAGCGTATGGTGTAATGATGGTGATTTCGTACATTTGGGGGCAGAAAGTTTATCCAATTCCATATAAGGTGAATAAAATTCTACTTTACATGGGAATTGCAATTGCTCTAGCATGTACAAACTACTATATGCTCGATTCTAATTTGATTATTGGTAATCTGATTCTAATCGTGTACATTGCGTTTATTGCATTTGCGGAAAAAAACACACTTAAAAAACTAAGAAAATAAAGATGAAAGTAAAAGTTATCAACATTTCAAAACACGCTTTACCAGAATATAAAACAGCATTATCGGCTGGAATGGATTTAACGGCTAACATAGATGCACCAATCGAATTAAAACCTTTGGAAAGAAGATTAATTCCAACAGGTTTGAGTATCGAGTTACCAGCAGGTTACGAAGCACAAGTTCGCCCTCGTAGTGGAATGGCTTTAAAATATGGTTTAACTTGTCTTAATTCTCCTGGAACAATCGATGCAGATTATCGTGGAGAAATCGGTGTTATTTTAGCAAATGTTTCCAACGAAGCAGTTACAATCAACGATGGCGAGCGAATTGCACAATTAGTAATCGCAAAACATGAAACGGTTGAGTGGGAAGAATCAAACGCTTTAAATGAAACTGAACGCGGAGCTGGAGGTTTCGGAAGTACAGGAAAACAATAAATAATTTTTTTGTCATTCTGAACTTGTCGAAGAATCTAAAAAAAGAATTAATTCAACTATAAAATATCAATCTAACAAAAAATATTTTTAGAAATAAAATGAAAATTATTATCCCAATGGCAGGACGTGGTTCACGTTTACGCCCTCATACATTAACAACACCAAAACCATTAATTCCTATCGCAGGAAAACCAATCGTACATCGTTTGGTAGAAGATATTGCAAAAGTTTGTTCAGAAAAAATTGACGAAATTGCTTTTGTAATTGGTGATTTTGGAGCTGAGGTTGAAGCTGATTTAATTGCAATTGCAGAAAAATTAGGAGCAAAAGGAACAATTTGTCATCAATTGGAGCCGCTTGGAACAGCACATTCTATTTGGATGGCAAAAGAAGCTTTGGATGGACCAACTGTTGTTGCGTATGCAGACACATTATTCCGTGCTGATTTCAAATTAGATATGGAGTCGGATGGTGTTGTTTGGGTAAAGCAAGTTGATAATCCTTCGGCTTTTGGTGTAGTGAAATTAGATGACAATAGCGTTATTACAGATTTCGTTGAAAAACCAAAAGAATTCGTTTCGGATTTAGCAATTATCGGGATTTATTTTTTCCGTGATGGACAAAAGCTATATAAAGAAATCGAATATTTATTGGAAAATGATATTCAAAAAGGTGGTGAATATCAATTGACAGATGCATTAGAAAATATGCGTGCTGCGGGTGATAAATTTACGCTTGGAAAAGTGGACGAATGGATGGATTGTGGTAACAAAGCGGTTACAGTTGATACTAATACACGTGTGTTGAATTTGGACAAAGAAGATTTCAAAACGATTTCGTCTTCTGCAAAAATTGACAATTCATTAATCATCGAGCCATGTTTTATTGGAGAAAATGTTGTGATTAAAAATTCGAAAATTGGACCTTTTGTTTCATTAGGAAATGGAACGGTTGTTGAAAACTCGAATATTGATAACAGTTTGATTCAAGAAAATTCAATCATCAGTAATGCAAATCTTACAGATACAATGATCGGAAACAATGCCAAATATTTTGGTGTTTCGCGCAGTATCAGTTTAGGAGATTATTCGGAATTGGATTTTAAATCTCACGAAGCTTAAAAAATTATGATCAAAAAATTAACATATATCTTTTGTTTAGGAGTTCTTGCAACAGCTTGTAACACTCAGAAAGTAGCAAAAGTAGATAAAGATAATACAGAAGTTGTTTCGGCTTCTTCAAAGATTATTCAGCAAACCTTATCAAAAAAATCATCATTCAAAGATTTAACGATTAAGGCAAAAGTAACGGCAGATTTAGAAGAAATTTCTGGAGATGTAAATGCTACAATTGCTGTGAAAAATGGACAAAAGATATGGGTTAATGCTACGAAATTTGGATTTACGGGTGCGCGCGCATTGATTACGCCTGATGGTTTTTCTGCTTTCGAAAAAATCGGTGGAACATATTATGAAGGAGATTTTTCTATTGCAAATAAATTATTGAAAGTTGATTTTATCGATTATCAAAAATTACAAAATTTGATGCTAGGAAAAGTTTTCGTTGATCTAAATCCTACAGATTATACAGCGACTTTTGCGAATAATCAATATACGATTACATATAATAAAAATCAAGCAATTTCTATTTCTCCAAAAGAAGGCGAATACATACAAACATATGTTTTTGACAATGGTTTCCGATTGAAAGAAGCACATCTGAAAGATCCAAAACGAAAAATGGAAGTTGATTTGGCTTACGACAATTGGGTAAAAGCTGGAGCAGAGGAATTTCCGAAAAATGTTAAAATTATTATAAAAGAGAAAAAAACGCGTCAAATAGACTTGGAATATAATAGTTTTACGTTTCAGGAAACGAACACACCGTTCTCAATTCCAGATGGGTATAAGAAAAAAGAAATAAAATAATGAAGTTTGTTTTATCAACTGTACTTTTAACGTTGTCATTATCAGTGTTTGCGCAGGTTCCGTACAATAAAGCGAACTTACAAAAACAGAATGCTCAGCTTAAAAAAGAGATTATAAACTTAAACAAACAACTCGAGGTTAATAAGCAAAATTCGAAGTTAAATGTTGATTTTGTGCAGAATTTGACGAAAAAAATTCAGGTTCAAACAAAATTAGTTAACAACTTATCAAAAGAAAAACGCTTTATCGAGGACGAAATTTATTTAACTCAATTAGAGATTAATAAACTTTCGCGCGAGTTGGTTGAGCTAAAAAAAGACTACAAACAGGTTTTGGTTCGTGCATATAAGAACAAATCTGTTGAAAATAAATTACTTTTTGTGCTTTCTTCTAAAAGTTTGGGAGAGGCTTATCGTCGTATCAAATATTTAGAAAAATATTCGGCTTTTCAATTAGGACAAGCTAATGAAATTATCGGTAAACAAACTGATATTCAAACGAAAAAAGCGAAAAAAGAAAAAGCGAAAGACGAAAAAGAAAAAGTACTTTCTCAACAAACATTGTTTAGTCAAAATCTTGAAAAAGAACGATTAACAAAAGAGAAAGCTGTCGAAGAATTCCGTAAAAATGAAGGTGTTATTGCTGCAGAAATCAATGCAAAAGAAGCACAACAACGCCAAATTGATGCGCAGATTAAAGCAATTATTGAAGAAGAAATTCGTCAAGCGAAGATTCGTGCAGAAAAAGATTTAAAAGATTGGAACGAAGCGAAACGAGGAAACTCTATTGCGTCTTATAACGAATATTTAAGAGATAATCCGAAAGGTGATTACGCGAAATCAGCTCGTACAGCGATTTTAAGAATTGAGAATGATGCTAAAGCATGGAATATTGCACGTTCGGCACATACAAAACAAGCGTATCAATCTTATTTAACTCATCATCCAACCGGAAGTTTCGTTTCTACAGCGAAAACAGAAATTTCTAAATTTGAGCAATTAGAACGTGAAGCAGAAGCTGAACGTCAACGCATTATTGCACAACGTAAAGCGGAAGAAGATGCACGTCTAAAAGCTCAAAAAGAAGAAGATGCACGTAAAATTGCAGCAGCTAAAGCTGAAGCTGAGCGTAAAGCGAAGATAGAAGCAGAACAAAAAGTTGTTGTAAAAGTGCCAGAAAAAGAACGTGTTGTAAAAGTAGATGCGGTAAAACCAGCTGAGACTTTTGCTGAACGTCCAGATTCTGAAGGTATTTCGGGAGAGTTCTCATCAAACAGAGGTCGTTTACCTTGGCCTGTTGATAAAGGAACGATTGTAAGCAGATTTGGTTCTAATTCTCACCCAGTTTTATCTAATATTACAACACAAAATAGTGGTGTTGATATTTCAACTTATCGTGGTGCACATGCACGTGCCGTTTACGAAGGAACTGTTCAAGCTGTAATGAGTGTATCTGGAAATGGTAAATCTGTATTGGTAAGACATGGTTCATATTATTCAGTCTATACAAACTTGTCAAGTGTAAGTGTTTCGAAAGGTGATGATGTAAAACGTGGTCAGTCTTTAGGAATTATCTATACAAGTGGAGATGGTGAAACAGTCATGAATTTCCAAATTTGGAGTGGAACAACAAAACAAAATCCTGCTTCTTGGGTAGCGGGAATGTAATAAATAAATTATATATTTGCATTAAAATCAATTCAGTATGGGATTAGGAGGTAAAGAATGGATCGTAATCGTACTTGTTGTGTTATTATTATTCGGAGGAAAGAAAATTCCTGAATTAATGAAAGGATTAGGTTCTGGATTAAACGAATTCAAGAAAGCAACAAAAGATGATAACAAATCAGAAGCTACAGAAAGTACTTCTGACAAAAAAGAAAATTAAAATATATTTTTAATTAAATAATAAAGCATTGTAGTTGCGTATACAATTACAATGCTTTTATTTTATAAACTAAAAAAACATGAAATTCACAGATAAAGCTTGGTCTATTTTTAATCAAAGTATCAATGATTATCACAAATATGATGATGTAAATCGTCAAATAGAAAATCCATATAGCGAAGAAGATTTAATCGCTCATTTATTGTACAAAAAAAATTGGATTGATACAGNNCAGTTCAGTGGCATTTAGAAGATATTATTCGTGATCCACAAATTGATCCTGTTGAAGCGCTAAGTTTAAAACGTTGGATTGATAAATCAAACCAAGAACGTACAGATATGGTAGAATATGTGGATAGCTGGTTTTTACAACAATATGCGAACGTTGACGTAAAAGAAGATGCAACATACAATACAGAATCTCCTGCGTGGGCTGTAGACCGTTTTTCTATTTTATCGCTTAAGGTTTATCACATGAAACAAGAGGTAGAACGTGAAGACGCAACTCCAGAACATAAAGCAGCTTGTCAAGTGAAATTAGATGTTTTGAATCAACAACATCAAGATTTATCAACTGCGATTGAAGAATTATTGGCTGATTTTGAAGCGGGTAAAAAATACATGAAAGTGTATAAACAAATGAAAATGTATAATGACGAGGATTTGAATCCAGTTCTTTATGCAAACAAGAAATAATTTTCATAAAAATTAATAAAATATAGAAAACTCATCTTTTTTGGATGAGTTTTTTTTATTGCGTACAAATGTGTTAATTTCATCTAATCAAAACATTAGAATGAAAAAACTGAAATTTATTACTTGCTTTACCTTATTTATTTTTGGTACACAATTGTATGCGCAATATGCTGCAGTAAAAGATTTAACCACGAGGCAATTTCCGTGGTTGAAGAATAAAGTTGTACTCAAAGAGATTTCAAAAGAGAATGATGAAGATGTCTTTGTAATCGAAACGAAAAAAGATAAACTATATATATCAGCATCGTCTACAAGTGCAGCTTCGCGCGGATTAGATTGGTATGCGAAACATGTGGCACACCAAAGTATTTCGCATATGGGCGATAACAAATCGCAGCTTGCCAAACTTCCGCAAATTAATCAACCAATTAAAAAGAAATCATTTGTTCCATATCGTTATGCATTAAATTATTGTACGATCAACTATTCGTTTAGCTTTTATACATGGGAAGAATGGGAGAAAGAATTGGATTGGATGGCGCTGAATGGTGTCAATATTATGTTAGCGCCAGTTGGGACTGAAAAAGTTTGGTACAACACATTGATCAAAATGGGTTATTCGGATGAAGAAGCCAAAGCTTTTATTCCAGGTCCTGCGTTTACAGCTTGGTGGTTAATGGGAAATCTTGAAGGCTGGGGCGGTCCTGTGAGCAATCAATTAATAGATCAACAAGCAGAATTGCAAAAAAAGATTCTGAAACGAATGAAAGAGTTAGGAATCGAGCCTATTTTACAAGGTTTTTATGGAATGGTTCCGCACGATTTGAAAACGAAAAAAGGATACGAAGATGCACCAGTTATCGATCAAGGAAATTGGGTGTTCACAGAATTTACGCGTCCAGCTATTTTAGTTCCTACCACTTCTCATTTCGAGAATGTTGCTAACATTTACTACGATGAGATGAAGAAATTGTATGGAAATGACATCAAATATTTTGGCGGTGAACCTTTTCACGAAGGAGGGAAAACAAAAGGAGTTAATGTGCCAGAAGTAGCGCAACACGTGCAACAAACCATGCAAAAGAATTATCCAAATTCGACGTGGGTTTTACAAGGTTGGCAAAACAATCCTTCGGATGATATTTTAAAAGGTCTTAAAAAAGAGAATACTTTAATCATTGAATTGTTTGGAGAAAATACAGATAATTGGTACAAAAGAAAAGGATATAACGGTACAAGTTTTATTTGGTCAAATGTGAGTAATTTCGGAGAAAAGAATGGTTTGTACGGAAAATTACAACGTTTTATTGATGAAGTTTATCGCGCCAAAAACTCTGAATATGGACAATATTTGAAAGGTGTCGGAATTATTCCAGAAGGAATTATCAACAATCCTGTTGCTTACGATTTGATGTTGGATTTGGCTTGGCAAGATGAAAAACCAAATCTTGACGAATGGCTAAAAAATTATACAATTTATCGATACGGAAAAGAAAATCAAGATATCATAAATGCTTGGAAAGGTTTTGCACAAACAGTTTATTCAAGTCCAGAAGTTTACCAAGAAGGACCTTCGGAAAGTATTTATTGTGCGCGTCCTTCGTTGAACGTCAATCCAGTTTCATCTTGGGGAACACGTAAGAGAAATTACGATATTAAACAATATAAGGAAGCTGTAAAATTATTTGTGAAAGCAGATGAAGAATTCAAAAATGTAGAAACGTATCAAACCGATAAAATCGATTTTCTTCGTCAAGTTTGGGCAGATAAAGGTGATGATGCTTATGCGCGAATGGTTGCTGCGATAAATTATCAAGATAAAGAACGTATCCAAAAAGCTGGAAATAATTTTATCGAAATGGTAAAATTGCAAAATGAATTATTAGGAAATAGTAAATATTTTACGCTGAATCGTTGGGTAGAAGAAGCTAAAGATTTTGGAAAGAATTTGCCTGATGCTCAAAACGTGATGTACAATGCAAAAGGACAAATTACGTTTTGGGGACCAGATACGTTGCCGCGTACGACGCTGAGAGATTACGCGCACAAAGAATGGAACGGATTACTTGGTTCGCTTTATTTGGAGCGTTGGAAAGTCTTTGTGGAGAATTCTATAAATGGTAAAATCTCAAATCCAGAAGATTTTTATAAAATGGAAGTTGAGTGGTCGAAGAAACAAGATTTGTATCAACCCAAAAAATCAACGCCAGAAGAATTTAAAAAGCTTCAAGCTAAAATTTTAGAATAATTATAAAGTTGAAATTACCTCGTATTGAAAAATATGAGGTATTTTTATAATTACTGTAAAATTTCACACATGAAGAAAAATTATTTCAAACCCTTACTTTTAGGAATAAGTTTATTTTCGATTTCGGTTTTTGGTCAACAAGAGAAACCAAAATACGATTATCAAGAAGCTTTCAAACCATTTTTTTATCAGAATAATGCAACAGAAACTCGTTCAGCGAGTGGAAAACCAGGTCATAATTATTGGCAAAATCGTGCGGATTATAATCTGAATGTTAGTTTGAATGAAGAAAAAAATGAAATTTCTGGAACATCTGAAATTACATATACCAACAATAGTTTTGATGATTTAGACTTTTTGTGGTTACAATTGGATCAAAATTTATTCAAAAAAGAATCTCGTGGAAGTGCTTTATTACCAATTTCTGGAAGCCGTTATGGCGATTCAACTTCTGAATTTGAAGGAGGTTATAAAATTAAATCTGTTCAAATCGACGGAAAAGAAGCGAAATACACTGTTTCAGATACGCGTATGCAAATTGATTTGATTAATCATTTGAAAGCGCGTGGAGGAAAAACAAAAATCAAGATTGAATATTCGTTTGTTTCGCCTAATTATGGAGCAGATAGAATGGGAGTTGAGCCGACTAAAAATGGAAAGATTTTTACGATGGCACAATGGTTTCCTCGCATGGCGGTTTACGATGACATCATGGGATGGAATACGTTGCCATATCTAGGTCCAGGAGAATTTTATCTGGAATATGGAGATATAACAGCTAATATAACGGTTCCTTCATCGCATTATGTAGTTGGTTCGGGAGAATTATTGAATGAAAATGAAGTCTACTCAAAAGAAGAAGTAAACCGATGGAACAAAGCAAAATCGAGTGATAAAACCGTTATTATTCGTTCTGCTGATGAGGTAAACAAAGCGACAAAAGTTGCAAAAGGAACAAAAACGTGGAAATTTAAAATTCAGAATACACGCGATTTTGCTTGGGCTTCATCATCTTCATTTATCTTAGATGCAGCAAAAATTAATCTTCCAAGTGGTCAAAAATCGTTAGCAATTTCGGCTTATCCAGTAGAAAGTGATGGAAATGATGCTTGGGGAAGATCGACAGAATATACAAAAGCTTCTATTGAACATTACTCAAAACAATGGTTAGAATATCCTTACCCAGCGGCGACAAATGTGGCAGGAAATGAGGGCGGAATGGAATATCCGGGAATTGTTTTTTGTCATTTGACTTCGAAAGGAGAAAGTCTTTGGGGAGTTACAGATCACGAATTTGGACATATTTGGTTCCCGATGATTGTTGGTTCTAATGAACGTGTTCATGGTTGGATGGACGAAGGTTTTAATACGTTTATCAATGATATTTCGACAAAGAATTTCAACAATGGTGAATATTACAAAAAGCAATCTGCACAACGAATGGCAGGTTATTTATTCAGCGATAATCTTGAACCTGTAACGACTCAACCGGATAATATGCGTGAAAGAAATATAGGTGCGTTGTTGTATTATAAGCCGGGAGCGGGAATGAAAGTTTTGCGTGAAACAATTTTGGGCGAAGAAAAATTTGATAAAGCATTGCGTCAATACATCAAATATTGGGCATATAAACATCCAACACCAGAAGATTTTTTCCGTACAATGGAAAATGTTTCAGGAGAGGAATTATCGTGGTTTTGGAGAGGTTGGTTCTTGAATAAATGGACAATTGATCAAGGAATTAACAGCGCAAAATATGTAGATGGCGATTATAAAAAAGGCTTGATTTTGAAAGTGGAGAACTTTGGACAATTGCCAATGCCAACAACTGTTCAAGTGAATTTTAAAGATGGAACTTCGCAAGAAGTTAAATTACCGATTGAAGTTTGGAAACGTAATACAGAATGGACTTTCAAAGTGCCTTCAACAAAAGAAGTTTCGACGATTAAATTGGATCCAAATGGAGCTTTACCAGATATTGATTTGAAGAATAATACATTCAATATGGCGGAGGCAAAACCTGTTGAAAAAATTAATCCAAAAGAATACGAAGGTACATTTACGAATAAACAAATCAATGCTGAATTTGTGTTGAAAGCTGAAAACGATAAATTGAATTTAGTTTTTGGTGGACAAACTATTCCGTTAGATTATCAAGGTGATGGTAAATTTGTGAATGAACAAGGCGGTTTGGAATTGACTTTTGCAAAAGATAAAAAGACATTTTCTGTAGAAGAAGCTGGACAAAAATTCGAGTTTACGAAGAAGTAAATTTGTTCTAAGTTGTCATACTGAACTCATTTCAGCATCTCATCAGAAAAGTAAATCACATCAGGAAAATAAAAAAACCACTTCGCAAGAAGTGGTTTTTTATTGACTATTATTTTTGAGATGTACCTTCTGGTTTAAGATATAAATCGAAGTAATCTGTAATTTTTTGCATCAAATGAACGCGATCTTTTCCACGAACATTATGCTCATGCCCAGGATAAACAAAGTAATCCATTTGAACACTATTTTTCACCGCTTCGCGAATAAAATCAATCGAATGTTGCCAAACAACCACATTATCTTGCGCTCCGTGAATCATTAATAATTTACCTTTTAAGTCTTTTACACGATTAATTAAATTCGTGTTTTTGAAACCTTCAGGATTATCTTGAGGCGATTCCATGTAACGTTCCGTATACATAATTTCGTATTGCGTCCAATCTAAAACTGGTCCACCAGCAACTCCAACTTTAAAAACGTCAGGTTTACGTAACATGAATGATGTTGTCATAAATCCACCATAAGACCAACCATGAATTCCCATACGTTCCGCATCTACGAAAGGTAAAGTTTTCAAGAAATCGACACCTTTCATTTGGTCATTCATTTCTGTAGTTGCTACATTTCCGTGAATCGCTTGCTCAAATTTAAGACCTCTATTCGCAGATCCGCGTCCGTCCATTGTAAAGACAACATAACCTTTTTCCGCTAAATGATCGTACCAAAGATTTCCTGTTGCAGGAAAACGATTTGTGATTAATTGCGCGTGAGGACCATTGTACAAATAAACGATAACTGGATATTTTTTCGAAGAATCAAAGTTTGTAGGATAAATCAATTTTCCATACAAATCTGTTCCATCATCTGCTTTTAATGTTACATTTTCAACTTTCGCTGTGTTGTAATTTGCCAAAGGATTTTGAGCAGTTAAGATATTTTGTTTGAATTTTCCATTTGCATCCAACACATCAATTTTACGAGGCGTGTTATCATTGCTCCAATTATCAATTGCATATTCTCCATTCGTTGAAACCGAAACATTGTGCGTTCCTGCATCTGTTGTTATTTTACGCAATTTTCCATTCTCCCAATTCACTGTATATAAATGACGATCTTTCGGAGAATCTTTTGTTGTTATAATTAAGAATTCTTTTTTCTTCGCATTTTCGCCAACAAGATCCGTTACAATCCAATCTCCTTTTGTGATTTGGTTTAATAATTTTCCGTCTGTATTGAAGCGATACAAATGCATAAAACCATCACGTTGCGACCACCAAACAAACTCGTTATTTTTTCCTGGAATAAAATGTAATTCGTTTTGAGGTTCTACATATTTTGCATCATCTTCTTTGAATAATGTTTTAATCAATTTCCCTGAAGTTGCATCATATTGATTCAATTCCATGTGTTTTTGATTACGAGAAAGTAACGCAATATAAATATGTTTTTCATCTGGCGACCACGTAACCGAAGTTAAATAGTGATCGACTTCTGGATGAGTTTCTAAGAAAATCGTTTTTTGAGTGGTTGGATTATAAACGCCTAACGTAACGGTATGATTTTTTGTTCCAGCAAATGGATATTTGATGTTTTTATTCACTGCAGGTTGCACAGACCAATCGATAATTGGATAATCTGTAACCGCTGTTTGATCCATTCTATAAAACGCAACTAAATTCCCTTTTGGCGAAATGAAAATTCCTTTGTGAATACCGAATTCATTTTGATGAACCGATTTTCCATTCACAATTTCATATTTTCCGTCTTTTGTAATTTGATGTGTTTTTCCAGCTTTATCAACAAAAAATAAATTATTGTCAATAACGTATCCAACTTGATTATTTGTTGCATCAAATTCTACATTTTCTGCATTATCAGGTAATTTCAACCAATCATTTTGTTGACCAGCAGTTGTAATTGTTTTGTAACCCGTTTTTGTCGAATAATAGGCTTGCTTATCATTAATCCAATTCAAAGAAGGAATTCTTTTATTCTCAAATTGAGAACTTCTGAAAATTGTATCAGTTTTAAGAGAAGGAACTTCTTTCTTGATTAAAGCTTCTCCATAAGACGTTTTTACATTTTGCGTGTACGCATTTTGATTCGGAATCCATTGAACTTGATTTAGACTTTCGATACGTAAATTCGTCGATAATCCAAGTACAGCATCTTCCATTGTGACATTCTTTTTCTGAGCTAATAAACTAGCGCTCATTAAAAGTGTACTCAATAAAATTGTTTTTTTCATGTGTGATTTCTATTTCAAATATTGCCCAAGGGCTTCTAAGTTTTTCTTTTCGTTCCCAATAAAAATTTTGTCTCCGTCTACCACGACAGGACGTTTTAGGAAAGTATAATCTGATAAAATATAATTTTTGATATCATCTTCAGAAAGCTGTTGATCTTTCAATCCTAATTTTTTGTAATTCTGCGCACGTCTCGAAAATAAAGTTTCGTAACTCCCAGCTAAATTCTTCATTTCTTCTAATTCTTCAGCCGTTATCGCAGTCGTTTTTATTTCATGCAAATCAAAACCTGTAAAATCAAACTCTTTCATAATACGTTTGCACGTATCGCAAGTTTTCAAAAAAAATACTTTTTTCATTTCTCAAAATCTTTGGTTTTGTAAAGATAAATAAGTTTCATCGTTTTGCAGAATGATAAAGAATTTTGTCAAAATATATTTCAAATCGATAAAAAACTATCTTTGCAAGTATGGAAGAAACTAATTTTTTGCGTTTAAACAAATATATTAGCGATAGTGGTTTTTGTTCGCGTCGCGAAGCAGATCAATACATCGAAAATCGTTTGGTACAAATTAATGGACGAGTTGCTAAAATTGGGCAATTTGTAGGACCAAATGATGTGGTGACTGTAAAAGGTGTCGAAATAGAACCGCGCGAAAAGGAGCATGCGGTTTATATTATGCTCAATAAACCTGTGGGCGTTACGTGTACAACAGATCCTACGGATCCAGATAATATTGTCGATTTTCTTTCGTTTGGAGAACGAATTTTTCCGATTGGTCGTTTAGATAAAGATTCGCAAGGATTGATTTTATTGACAAGCGATGGCGATATTGTGAATAAGATTTTACGTGCAGGAAATAATCACGAAAAAGAATATATCGTAACCGTTGATAAACCAATTACGGATGAATTTTGCGAAAGAATGTCGAAAGGTGTTCCGATTTTAAATCAAGTTACGAAGAAATGTAAGATCGAAAAAATAAGTACAAACGTTTTCAAAATTACATTGATTCAAGGTTTGAATAGACAGATTCGTCGTATGTGCGAATATTTTGGATATGGTGTAAAAAAATTAGAACGTGTTCGAATTATGAACTTAACGTTGAATGTCGGAATTGGTCAACACCGTGATTTAACGGCAGAAGAATTAGCAGAAATCAATCGATTAACGAGAGATTCTGAAAAACATGAAGAAAAGAAACCAGCTTCAAAATCAAAAAAATCATCAGCGAAAAAAACAAAAGAAATTTCTCCAGATTTTAAAGATTCGAAAGGAAAATCTATCAAAAAGCCTGTAAAAAAATCAACAACTCAAGCCAGAGTAGGAAAAAGTAAACCACCTACAAATACCAAAGGAGGGAAATTTGGTAAAAGAAGATAAAATTGAAAAGACGAATATTATTCGTCTTTTTTATAGTTTCTAGTCAAAACTAACTTCTATCATATCATTTTGTCAAAGATTCTATATCTTTATAAAGTAAAATCTTAAAAACACATGAAGAAAATTGTTTACTCGTTGCTTTTTATAGCGATGACTTTTGGTGCATCGGTAAAAGCACAAGAAAATGTTACTTATCAATTGCCTCCGCAAGAAATTTTACAATTGGCAGATGCAGATATGCCGCCGTCAATTAGTACAGATCGTAAAGCGGAGAATGCATTTTTGTCTTATAGAAGTCGTTATAAAACGATTAATGAATTGTCAGAAACGGAATTACGTTTAGCAGGATTACGAATTAATCCAGTTACAAATATTAATTCACGTGAAACATTCAGCGAGAAAATTACTTATTTTGATTTAAAAACTTCAAAAGAAAAAACGATTGCTGGTTTACCTGCAAAAGGTCGTTTTTCTAATCAATCTTGGAACACTTCTCAATCGAAATTTGCCGTTACAAATACAACAAATAAAGGTGTAGAACTATGGATTGTTGATGTAAAAACACAAGCTGCAACAAAAGTTTATGAAGATAAATTAAACGCAAACTTAGGTCGTCCTTTCAATTGGATTTCAGATACAGAATTAATTGTGAATGTAATTCCAGCTTCTAAAAAAGCTTTGATTGACACGAAAGATGCGATTGCAACTGGACCTACAGTTTCTGTTGCTGACGGAAAAGAAGCGCAAAACAGAACCTATCAAGATTTATTACAAAATAAAAATGATGAGTTTAACTTCGAACAATTAGCAATTTCTGAATTAGTAAAAGTAAATATCGAAACAGGTGCAAAATCGAAATGGAAAGACGCTGCGATGTACACAGATATTTCGACTTCTCCAGATGGACAATATGTTTTGGTGAACGAAATCAAAAAACCTTTTTCATATTTAGTAACGTACAATAGTTTTCCTTCAACCAATATTGTGTATGATATCAACGGAAAATTAATAAAAGAAGTTGATCATAAAGAGTTACAAGAAGTTGTTCCGAAAGGATTTTCTTCTACGATTATGGGAAAAAGAGGTTTGAATTGGAGAGCAGATAAACCAAATACTTTATATTGGGTTGAGGCTTTAGATGGTGGTGATGCAAACAAGCCTGCGGAATATCGCGATGCGCTTTATCAAGTAACGGCGCCATTTACAGCGAATAAAGAGTTGTTGGTAAAAGTAAAAGATCGCTATAGAGGAGTGACTTGGGGGAATGATGAGGTTGCGATTGTGAGAGATGCTTGGTATAATACACGTAACGAAAGTAGTTATTTGTTCAATCCGTCAAATCCAAATCAAGAACCGATACGCTTTTTTAGTAGAAACTCGCAAGATGCTTACAATAATCCTGGAAGTTTTGTAACTGAAATGAATGATTATGGTTACAATGTTTTAGCAATTAACAAAGGAAAATTGATGTTAGTTGGAGAAGGAGTTTCTGCGGAAGGAATCTTACCTTTTGTAGATGATTTTGATATCAAAACGCAAAAAACTTCTCGTTTATGGAGAGCACAGAAATCAGATAAACTAGAAGCGATTGCTAGAGTTATCGATCCGAAGAAAGGGATCATTTTAGAACAGATTCAATCGAAAACAGATTATCCAAATTTATATGTTCGTAATATTTTTCAGAAAGGAGGAAAGCCAAAACAAGTAACGTTTACAAAAAATCCTTTTGAGGCAATGAACAAAATTTCGAAAGAATTAATTACGTACAAACGTGCTGATGGTGTAGAATTATCAGGAACTTTATATTTGCCGCCAAATTACGATAAAACGAAAAAGGAAAAGTTGCCAATGTTAATGTGGGCTTATCCTCGCGAGTTCAAAGATGCATCTACGGCTGGTCAGGTAACAACTTCTGAAAATAAATTTACTTCTCCTTCTTACGGAGGTCCTATTTATTGGGCATTGAGAGGATATGCGGTCTTAGATGATGCGGCTTTTCCAATTATTGGAGAAGGAAAAGAGGAGCCAAATGATACGTTCGTTCCTCAATTGGTTGCCAATGCAAAAGCTGCGATTGATGCGGTGGATAAATTAGGTTTTATCGATCGTGAAAGAGTTGCGGTTGGTGGACATTCTTATGGCGCATTTATGACAGCAAATTTATTAACGCATTCTAATTTATTTGCGGCAGGTATCGCACGTTCAGGTGCTTATAACCGTACATTGACGCCTTTTGGATTTCAATCTGAACAACGTAATTATTGGGAAGCTCCAGATGTTTACAACACAATGGCGCCTTTCCAAAATGCAGATAAAATGAAAACACCATTGTTGTTAATTCATGGTGAAGCAGATAATAATACAGGAACTTTCCCGATGCAATCTGAGCGCTATTTCAATGCATTGAAAGGTTTGGGAGCAACAACACGTTTGGTTTTATTACCACAAGAATCTCACGGATATGCAGCAAGAGAAAACATTCTTCACATGTTGTGGGAACAAGACCAATGGTTAGAGAAATATGTGAAAAACAAAGGAAAAAATTCTGAAAAGAAATAATTCTCAATACAAGAAAACCACTTCGAAAGAAGTGGTTTTTAAATTTTATAGCTGAGGTATTATAACATTTTCAAGAAGTTAACTTCTAATTCTGTTAATCTTCTAAAATCACCTCTTTGTAAAGTTTTCTTTGTAAGTCCTGCAAAAGAAACGCGGTCTAACGCTTCTACTTCGTATCCTTTTGTTTCGAAAATACGACGTACAACGCGGTTCCAACCAATGTGTAATTCTACACCAACTTCATTTTTCGGTCTACCTTCAATAAAAGAAATTTCGTCAACAACTGCAATTCCTTCAGGAATTAAACGAACACCTTTTTTGATGTCAGCCAAATCATTTGCTGTTAACTTTTTGTCCAATGTAACGTGATATATTTTTTTGATATCATGACTTGGATGTGTTAATTTCTTAGTTAAATAACCATCATTTGTAAACAATAAAACTCCTGTTGTTTGTCTATCCAAGCGTCCTACTGGGAAAATTCTCGCTGTAGTTGCTGTAGACATTAAGTCCATCACAGTTTTACGTCCTTTTTCATCATTTGATGTTGAAATAAAACCTTTTGGTTTATTCAACACAAAATATACATTTTTCTCTGAAGAGATTTTACGACCATCGAAACGAACTTCATCATCGGGTTGTACTTTATAACCCATTTCAGTAATCACTTGACCATTCACTGTAACGATTCCAGTTTTGATCAACTCGTCGGCCTCTCTTCTGGATGCAATCCCTGCATTCGCTACATATTTATTTAAACGAATAGTCCCGTCATCAACTGGTGCTTTTTTCAGTCTTTTAACAAATGGTTTTTCACCTGGTTTGTTAAACGGTTTCTTTGGTCCAAAACTTTTCTTTCCTTCTTCTGATGGTTTTCCACCAAAAGTTGGTTTTCCTTTCCCTGAAGATGGTTTAGAAGAAGAATTTCCTCTTGCTCCACCTTTTCCACGATTGTTCCCGCCTTGGGAATTTCTGTCGTTGGATTGATTTCGTCTGTTATTCATCTGAATTTGATTAATTTATGCGCTGATTAAAATTTTGCGCAATAGTTTGCAAAGTTAAGGGATTTATTTCGATTAATACGATACTAAATACACCCGCAACAATCATTCCCTTAAAAAAATAATGTAAAATCTTATATGCTTGTGTCGATTTTATTCTCCAAATGATAAATAAAATCACTGTGAAAGCGATATTCGCAGCAATAAAAAAGTACTTCATCGCGCCAACATCATTTTTCATAATGATAATAATTCCAATGATTAATTCTGTAATAATTAAACATGAAATCAAAACTTTTGTAAAATCTATTCCATATTTGATTGGAATTGAATCATAATTATAAATCAAATCTGCTTTTTGAGAACTCAAATCTTTTACAATATCAGTAATCAATAATAAAATACTCAAAAAAGTAGCATGTAAAGCCAAATTGAACGTGAAATGATCAAAATAAACCAATAAGGCGAAAAATGGCATGACACGAATAATAACCAAATAAAAGTTTTTGATCAATGCAAATCGATTGATTTTGTGGCTATAAAACCAAACTAGAAATTGATAAATCAAAAAGAAAATGAAAACCTTCCACGAAATTAAGGCTGCAATAATCAATGCTAAAGCATTCAGAACAATGTAAACAGTTAGTTTGAAACCTTGCGAAACTTGTTTCTGAAGATAAACTTGTAAAGGACGTTTGAGTTCGTCTTTTTCTAAATCGTAAAAATTATTGATGATATATCCCGCGGCCACACAAAGTATCGAACAAAGAATAAGCCCGTCCAACTTTGGATTTGTCAACAATTGACGATGACCAACTTCTGGCGCAAAAATAAAAAGTGCAGCAAGGTATTGTGCCAATATTAACACAATTAAATTATAGCCACGAACAACAGAAAATAATGCAAAAACTTTTAAGATTATTTTCTGAACGTTCATTGATTATATTTTTATAAATTATTTTTTAGAATTTGTAAATAACTTCGGTCTGGAAGTCTTTTAAGTAGCTTTTCGCTTTGTCATAATCTTGTGTAAAACCAAGAACATAACCGCCTCCGCCAGAACCACAAAGTTTTAGGTAATACGTATCTGTATCAATTCCAGTTTTCCATGCATTCACCAGTTTTTGAGGAATCATTGGTCTGAAATGCTCATAACCCCAAGCTGACAATTTTTGAAGATTTGAAAAAAGTGGATTGTATTCACCTTTCACAAAGTTTTCGATACATGCGTTGTTGTATTTAATAAATTCTTCTTTCAATGTTTTACGAAAACCCTCTTTTTTCATTTTTTCGAAGAAAATATGAATCATTGGCGCCGTTTCTCCTGGTGTACCCGAATTGATTAAGAAAACAGCTCCTTTTCCGTCTACGTTTGCAGAAGGTAAACCAATTGTCGAGATATCATCTTTTGATTGAATTAATAAAGGAATATTCATGTAACAAATCAAAGGATCAATTCCAGAACTTTTTCCATGAAAATGAGATTCTAAATTTCCGAAAAGAGCTTTTAATTTGCTAATTTTTTCTTTGTTTAGATTTTGATTGATATCAATTTTATTCAAGGCATATTTGTCATAAATAGCTGCAACCAAAGCGCCAGAACTACCTACACCATATCCTTGAGGAATGTTAGAATCGAAGTACATTCCGTTTGCAACATCTTCCGAAAAAGATTTTGTATCAAAAGTATCTGCAAAATTCTCTTCTAAAAATTTCGCATAATTTTTCAAGTGAGCATTTGACTCTTCTGCAATTTCAGAAGGCTCAAATTTTAATGCACCTTGGTAAAAATTATAAGGAATTGTTAATCCTTTCGAGTTCTCAATAATTCCATATTCGCCAAAAAGTAAGATTTTGGCATAAAATAATGGGTTCTTCATTCAATGTTAAAATTGGTACTGCAAATCTACAAAATTTAAGCCATTCTTTTTTGAATTTGAGGAAGAGTTTTGCTTTAAAAAATTGTAAATCACATTATTTTTTGATTATTAGTAGATTTTGGAATATATTTTGACTAAATAATTTAGAATAAATTGGTTAAATTTCAATTAATAATCAATGATTTTAACCCAATTAGCATTAAAAATAGAGAATTAATGTATTAAAATATATAAATTTGTGCCATGTATATCACCGAATATCTATCGAATGAGATAAAACCAGGGAAAGTTAATTCTTCTCCAAGTCAGCTTTTAGAAGTTGTGCAAGAGAATAAATTGACGCATTTAGCTTTGTTTAAAGGGTTGGATTTTGTTGGAAATATCTCGGAAGAAGATTTGATTGAATTATCAATTGATGATGAAAAAGTAGATTATACTTCGTATTTGGAGAGTTTTTATCTTTCTGAATTGAGTACGCTTTTAGATGCAATTCACATGATGTACACGAATCAGGCGAATATCTTACCAATTCTTAACGAACAATCGCGCTATGTTGGTTTTATTACGGAAACGGATATTATCAACACATTTGCAAATTTTCCTTTTGTCGCTGCGCAAGGCGTTTCGATGTTGGTTTCGATTGCGGAAAAAGATTTGTCGATGACCGCGATTTCTAATATTATTGAAGTGAATAACGGAAAAATTTTGGGAATGATGATTGTTGGGAATAATGAGGATAGCGTTTATGTTTTGCTGAAATTTAGTTCATCGAACTTGTTGGCAATTGGCGAAACATTTGAGCGTTATGGATATCAAGTGATTCAAAAATTTTATAATGACGAAAAACAAGAACTTCTGCAAAGTCGTTATGCACAATTGTTAAAATACATGAATACCTAATGATAAAAGTTGCACTTTTTGGACAAAAAACAAGTACGTCTTTAACGGATATTATTCCACCATTTATTAATTATTTAGTTCACAACGAAATTGCTTTTTGTGTTGAGCAAAATTTTCTTCAAATTTTAAAAGAAACAACTGATTTTGATACTGATAACGTAGAAACCTATACTTCTTATGATGATTTAGACAAATCGGTCAAGTTTTTATTCAGTTTTGGTGGAGATGGAACAATCTTATCGGCAACTACAATTGTTAGGGATTCTAATATTCCAATTATTGGCGTAAATACTGGACGTTTAGGCTTTTTAGCAACAATTAATAAAAGTGTGTTGTTGGAGCAAATGGATAGTTTTTTCAATGATGATTATAACATTATTCCACGAACTTTATTAACAGTGAAAAGAAGTGATGGTGTAGAAATTGAAAATAATTTTGCGATAAACGAAGTAACTGTAGTTCGCCGTGAAACAACTAGTATGATTACGGTTGATGCTTATTTGAACAATGAATTTCTAAATTCTTTTTGGTCTGATGGATTAATTATTTCTACGCCAACAGGATCTACAGGATATTCTTTAAGCTGTGGAGGACCAATTGTTCATCCGTCTAATCAAAATTTTGTCATTACACCTGTTGCGCCACATAATCTTAATGTGCGTCCATTAATTGTATCAGAAAACGAAAAAATTGACTTAAAAATACGTAGTAGAGCTAATGAATACTTCCTTTCGTTGGATTCTCGTAACTTTCCTTTAACAACTGACGTTGAATTAACCATACAAAAAGCAGAGTTCAAAATCCTAATTGTTGAAGCTATTGATGCGACTTATTTCACGACTTTGAGAGAAAAAATGCTTTGGGGTTCAGATAAAAGGAATTAAAATTTACAATAAAACTTCTTAATTTTTGTTAAATCAGTTACGTTGAATTGACTTTTGTTTATATTTGTTCGAATTTAAAAAGAAGAAAAAGCAAAAGCCGAAAAAATAACACAACTTATGAGGAGATTATTTTTGTTTGTTTTTATATTATGTTTTTCGCAATTAACTTTTGCGCAAAGACATGAACTCGGAATTTTTGCTGGTGGAGCAAATGTGATTGGAGATGTTGGTAAAGCCAGTTATATCAATCCATTTCCTACAAAAACTGAACCTGATGGAAAAATTTTCCTGCCTGTTTCGATTGGAGGGTTGTATCGTTTTAATATAAATCCACAAATGGGATTTAGAGCAAATATTTCTTATTCGAAAGTAGGTGCAAGTGATCACCGTTCGAAAGAGCAATATAAATTAGACCGGAAAAAAAGTTTTCGAAACAATATAGTAGAAGGGTCAGTAATGTTTGAGTATAATTTCTTTAGCATAAATGATGATCAGGAAAAAGCTCAATCTCCTTATATTTTTATAGGTTTGGGTGCTTTCTCTGCCAAAGGAAAGGAATATGATTATGACGCAGACAATGATTTGATTATAGAAAAAACAAAATACAATACTGATTTGACGATTCCTTTTGGAGTTGGCTATAAAGTAAGATTCAATTACAATTGGATTTTATCTTTCGAAACAGGTGTTCGTTATGCAAATGTAGATTATCTTGATTATAACACAGGGAAGTTTTCTGATCGATTTAATGAGGCAATAGCAGACGGAACTTTACCAAAAAGTGAATTTGATAAAAGACAATTTGGAAATATGTCTAGTAAAGACTGGTATGTATTAACAGGAATCACCTTAACTTATAGTTTTGGTCGACCTGCATGTTATTGTGATTAAAAAGAATGGAAATTAGTTTAGTAGAACAAATAGATAAAAATAATATACCTAATCACGTTGCAATCATTATGGATGGTAACGGAAGATGGGCCAAGAAGAACGGTAAAGAAAGAACTTTTGGACATAAAAGTGCTTTAGGAGCTGTTCGATCTTCTATAGAGACATGTCGCAAATTAGGTATACAACATCTTACACTTTACGCATTTTCTACAGAAAACTGGAATCGTCCAAAATTAGAAGTCAATGTTTTAATGACTTTATTAAGTTCTGCAATTAAGGACGAAATAAATGAATTACACAAAAATGGAGTTCGCTTGAATGTGATTGGAGATTTATCAAAATTACCAAAAAAAGCATTCAAAGATTTGACTCAAGCAATAGAAAAAACGAAAGACAACACAGCTTGTGTTTTGACATTAGCATTAAGTTATGGTTCGAAAGAAGAACTATTACAAGCGATGAAGTCTATTGCACAAAAATATAAAGACGGAGAAATATCCGACAATGATTTTAATGAAGAATTAGTTCATCAAAACTTATATACACACGATTTACCTATGGTAGATCTTATGATTAGAACAAGTGGCGAAACCAGAATTAGTAATTTCTTGTTGTGGCAAATTGCTTACGCAGAATTATATTTTACAGAGGTTTTGTGGCCTGATTTTAACGAGGAAGAATTTTATAAAGCAATTTTAAATTACCAAAATCGAGAACGTAGATTTGGTAAGATAAGCGAGCAACTAACGAACTAATCGAACTGAAATAGAGGATTATGAAGAAAATTTTTTGGACAATGTGTATGCTTGGAGCTTACATGGCACAAGCGCAAGTCGTAGATTCTACGAAAACCATTGATTCAACACAACAAGATAATTTTGTCTTAGATTATACCAATGCACGAACTTTCAAATTGAAAGATATCGTTGTAACAGGTGACTCTAAATATTCTAAGAATCAAATTATCCGTTATGCAGGTTTTGCTATCGGTGAAGAGATAGAATTACCAGGTACGAAGGTAAATAATGCTGTAAAAAAATTATGGAGATCTAATATTTTCTCTGACATCGACTTGTATGTAGATAAAATAGAAGGTAACGAAGTTACATTAGAGCTTGCCTTGGTTTCAGTTCCTAGTTTAGGAGAAATTAAGATTAATGGTGTGAAAAAATCGCAACGCGAAGATTTAATCAAACAAAATAAATTAAATCCAGGTGTTAAGATTACACAAAGTTTAATCAATACGACAAATAATAAAATTAAAGATTATTATACTGGAAAAGGTTATCCTAACACAACAATTAATGTAGAACGTCAGCCAATTGTTGGTAAAGAAGACGAAGAAAACATTACATTAAATGTGAATCGTGGAGAGCGTGTAAAGATTAAGAAAATCATTTTCGAAGGAAATGAAAACTTAACTGCTGCTCGTTTACGTAAAAAAGGGATGAAAAATACCAAACAGAAATCTATCAATATCTTCAAGTCATCTAAAATGATTCCTGAAAAATTCCAGGAAGATTTAAAAACATTGGTTGAAGAATACAAATCTGTTGGTTTTAGAGATGCTAAAGTTGAGTCATACAACATCGAAAAAGTTGATGACAAAAACTTATTAGTTAAAATTAAAGTTAACGAAGGAAAACCATATTTCTTAGGAGATGTAACGTTTTCTGGAAACTCAATTTATACTTCTGAACAATTACAACGAATTTTTGGTTACAAAACAGGAGATCGTTATGATGCAGTAGGTATCAACAAAAAGATTTCTGGATCAGAAAAAGACGATGATATTTCTACATTATACATGGATAGAGGGTATTTGTTTGCTCGTGCTATTCCTGTAGAAAAAAGTGTGAAAAATGATACAATCGATCTTGAAATTAAAGTTTTCGAAGGTACTCAAGCTACACTTAACAAAGTAACGATTAACGGTAATACAGAAGCTCATGATCATATTTTATACCGTGAGTTAAGAACTAAACCAGGAGATTTATTCTCTAAATCGGACATTAAACGTACGATGATGGAGTTAGCTTCTTTAGGATATTTAGAGCCAACGCAAATTGTTCCAGATATTCAACCAAATCAAGATAATAATACAGTTGATGTAGAGTGGAAAGTTGCGCCAAAATCATCTTCTCAAGTAGAATTACAAGGAGGATATGGTGCAGGGACTTTCATTGGTACATTAGGATTAACTTTCGGGAATTTCTCATTGAAGAATTTTTTCAATAAAAAAGCTTGGAAACCAATTCCAATGGGAGATGGACAACAATTATCATTAAGAGCACAAGCTGGTAACGGATATAAAAATTATAGTTTATCGTTTGTTGAACCTTGGATTGGAGGAAAACGCCCTACAGCTTTATCAACGTCTTTTTATTATTCACAATATGATTACCGCGATAATTATGGAGAAAAAGCGAAATTGGATATCTTAGGAGCTTCAGTTGGTTTAACTAAGTTGTTAACTTGGCCAGATGATTATTTCCGTTTATCAAACTCAATTTCTTATCAGTTATATAACTTCGATAATTATGCGATGTCTGTTGGTAATATGCAATATGAAAATGGTTCGTCAAACAACTTAAACTATACATTAGGTTTAACACGTAATTCAGCTGGACCAGACCCTATTTTCCCTCAATCAGGATCAGAAATTAGTTTATCGTTTACGACAACATTTCCTTATTCAGTTTTTAATAACAAAGACTATACAAACATGTCTGACGTAGAAAAATTCAAATGGTTAGAATATTATAAATTCAAAGCTAAAGCATATTTCTACAAAGAATTAACAGGTAAATTAGTTTTAAAAGCTGGTGGAGAATTTGGAGTTTTAGGAACATATAACCGTAAAATTGGAACAATTCCTTTCGAGCGTTTCTACTTAGGAGGAACAGGTCTTACACAAAATCGTTTCGATGGACGTGAGATCATTTCATTAAGAGGTTACGAAGATGCAACAAACTCTGGTGGACAAACAGGAGATATTACGCCAGAAGGAGGTGGAACAATCTATAATAAATATTCGTTAGAATTACGTTATCCAATCACAATGAGCCAAACAGCCAAAATTTATGCATTAACTTTTGCAGAAGGAGGTAACGTTTGGAACAATACAAGTGAATTTAAACCGTTTGAATTAAAACGTTCTGCAGGAGCAGGTGTTCGTATTTATATGCCAGCATTTGGTTTGTTAGGATTTGATTTTGGATACGGATTTGATAAAGGATTTGGACAAACAGAACGCTCTGGATGGCAAACTCACTTTATTATTGGACAACAATTCTAATAAATTGATTAAATTTGCTTAGAACGTTTTGGCATAATTTTAGAATTAACACATCACAAATATGAAAAAATGGATTAGCTTTATAGCGTTGTTCTTTGGATTAGCAAGTTTCTCTTTTGCGCAAAGATTTTGTTACGTAGACAGCCAGTATATTTTAGAAAATTTACCTGAATATACTTCGTCTCAAAGCAAATTAAAATCTCAAACAGAATCTTGGCAAAAAGAAATTGAGCAAAAACAAGAAAATTTAGCTAAATTACAAGCCGAATTCGAAGCCGAAAAGATTTTATTAACGGCAGAACAGGTGAAAGAGCAAGAGAAAAAGCTAGCGGATGAAGTGGCAGCTGTAAGAATTTTGCAAGACAAGCGTTATGGACCAAATGGTGATTTAGTGAATCTGAGAAGATCAATGGTAAAACCTTTACAAGATCAAATTTATAATGCGACAAAAGAAGTTGCTGATAAAAGAGGTTATGGTTTCGTATTTGATAAAGGAAGTGATTTAATCATGATTTACACAGATCCAAAGTTTGACATAAGTAGAGAAGTATTAATGACTTTAAGACCAGAATTGAAACCAAATAATTCAAAAACATCAACTTCTGGAAATAATAAAACTAGTAATAGTAGCAATAAAACAAGAAAATAAATTTTAAAAAACAAATTAGACTAGAAATGAAACAAATTAGATTGATAGCAGTATTTACAATGATGGTTTTCGGAAGCGTTTTATCTTTCGCTCAAGAAATTGCACATATTGATACGCAAGCAGTAATTGAATCAATGCCAGCATACAAAAAAGCTGAAGCAGACTTAGAAGCATTAGGAAAAGGTCACCAAACTAAAATTGAAGCTTTACAAGCAGAATATAAGGCTTTTATGGAAAAAGCACAAAAAGATTTAGCTGGTAAATCTCAAGAAGAAGCTCAAAAATTAATTGCAGCGAACAAATACCAAGAAAAAGAGCAAGAAATGCAAAAGAAATATGAAAATTATGCAAAAGCTGCTCAAGATGAAATGCAAGCAAAAGAGAAAGCTTTAATGGATCCAATCGAGAAAAGAGTAATGGATGCAATTAATGCTGCTGCTGCAAAAAAAGGAGTTAAATATGTTTTACCTGCAGGTGTTTTAGTTTACAAAGCTGGAGGATACGACTTATTAAACGATGTTAAAAAAGAATTAGGTTTATAATTTTAAGTATTATTAATATCTTCAAGCCACTATTTTAGTGGCTTTTTTTATATATGAAAAGAATTTTAGTTACCGGAGCGAATGGTCAGTTAGGTCAATCAATCTTAGAGCAATCAAAAAACTACAAGGAAATTGAATGTTTTTTTGTCACTCGAAACGAATTAGATATTACGAACGAAGAATTAATTAATCATTATTTCGAAGATAAATCATTCGATTTTGTTATCAATTGTGCAGCTTATACAGCGGTTGATAAAGCAGAAGATGATCAAGAGAATGCTTATTTAGTAAACGCAAAAGCAACAGAATTTTTAGCAAAAATTACGAATGAGAAAGGAATTCCATTTATTCATGTTTCGACAGATTATGTGTTTGATGGAACTGAAGCTCAACCTCGTTTAGAAACTGATCAAACAAATCCGATTGGTGTCTATGGTCAAACAAAGTTAGACGGAGAAAATTTAGCATTAGAAAACAATCCTAAAACGATTATTTTACGCACAGCTTGGGTTTATTCTCGATTTGGAAATAACTTCGTTAAAACGATGCTTAGATTGTTTAATGACAAAGATTCAATCTCTGTTGTGGCAGATCAAATTGGTTCTCCAACAAATGCGATTGATTTGGCTGACGCAATCTTAACGATTATTTCGAAAAATGATTTAACGTATGGAATTTTTAATTATTCGAATGAAGGAGAATGTTCTTGGTTTGAATTTGCTCAAAAAATTAAAGAATTTTCTAATTCAACAATCGAAATTAATCCTGTTCCAACTTCAGCTTATCCAACAAAAGCGAAGCGTCCTGCGTACAGTTTATTGGATAAATCAAAAATAAAAGAAGTGTATCAACTTGATATTCCGACTTGGGAAGATAGTTTGAAAGAAGAATTGAAGTATTTGATTTAGTTTCAATTTTAATAACATAAAAAAGCTCGAGAATTTCTCGAGCTTTTTATTTATCTGAAAGGTTATTAATTAATCTAAAATCTCAAAACGAGTATAAGGTTGCAATGCTTTCGGAATTTTTACTGTTCCATCAGCCTGTTGGTGATTCTCTAGAATTGACGCTAAAATACGTGGTAAAGCTAAAGCAGAACCATTTAAAATATGCGCTAATTGCGTTCCGTTTTCATCTTTGTAACGTAATTTCAAACGATTCGCTTGGAATGTCTCAAAATTAGAAACAGAAGAAACTTCTAGCCACTTTTCTTGCGCCTCAGAGAAAACTTCGAAATCGTATGTAATTGCAGATGTAAAACCTGTATCTCCACCACAAAGTCTTAAAATACGGTATGGTAATTCTAAATCTTCTAAAATTCCTTTTACGTGCTCAATCATTCCGTCTAAAGCAGCATAAGAATTTTCTGGTTTTTCAATACGCACAATCTCAACTTTCTCAAATTGGTGCAAACGATTCAAACCTCTTACATCTTTTCCATAAGAACCCGCTTCACGACGGAAACAAGGCGAATATGCAGTCAGCGTAATTGGTAAATCTTCTGCTTTTACAATCGTATCACGGTAAATATTTGTTACAGGAACTTCCGCAGTAGGGATCAAGTACAAATCATCTTCTCCAATATAATACATTTGCCCTTCTTTGTCTGGTAACTGTCCAGTTCCATAACCAGAAGCCTCATTTACAACAAAAGGAGGAACAATTTCTGTATAACCAGCATCAGAATTTTTATCTAAGAAAAATTGCGTTAAAGCACGTTGCAAACGAGCACCTTTTCCTTTGTAAACAGGGAAACCAGCTCCAGTAATTTTAACACCTAATTCAAAATCAATGATGTCAAATTTCTTAGCAACTTCCCAGTGTGGCAAATTGTTTGGTTTTGCAGTTGCATCTCCGTGTTCAAAAACGATTTCGTTATCATCAGCATCTTTTCCTGCCATTACGATTTCGTTCGGAATATTCGGGATTTGATACAAAATATCTTTAACGGATGTTTCGTAAGACGATAATAAATCTTGTAACTCTTTTGATTGAGTTTTTAAATCAACCGTTTTGTTTTTTAATTCATTAGCCTCTTCCGATCTTCCATCTTTAAACAAATTACCAATTTCTTTTGCTAATTTGTTGGATTCAGCTAATACATTATCTAATTCAAATTGTGTTTTACGACGAAGTTCATCCACATTTAAAACTTCATCAACAAGATCTAATTGTTTGAAGTTACGTTTTTTAAGTCCTTCAATTACACGATCTTTGTTTTCTTGAATGTAAGAAACTACTAGCATACTTTTATTAAATTTATACAAATGTATAAATAATTAATTTTTTAGAATAAAGATTAAATGATTTAGTATCAAAAATTAATCAAAATCTACTTATTTTTAGATTTTACTGTCTTTATTAGATAAATAATTGACATAATGTTTTTTACAAATAATATTCAAAAATTGTAAAATATTTTATAATTAATTGATAATTAATGCATTAAACTTTATTTATTGAGAATTTATTAATACAACTATATTACATTGATTTTACATGCTGTTGTTTGCATTTCGAAATACATTTGTCAAAGAAAATTAATCGAAAATTATTAATAATTAAAACAATAAAACAATGAAAAAATTTTTCGCAGTAGTTGCAGTAGCAGCTTTATCTTTAGGAGCAGTATCTTGTGGTGAGAAAAAAGCAGAAGAAGCACCAGCTAACGTTGATTCAGCAGCAGTAACAGTTGATTCAGCAGCAGCAGTAGTTGATTCAGCAGCAGCAGTAGTTGACTCAGCAGCAGCTAAAGTTGATTCAGCAGCAACTAAAGTTGAAGGTGCAGCTAAAGAAGTAGCTCCAGCTACTGAAGCTCCAGCAAAATAATTTGAAATAACATTCAGATCATATAAAGAAACCACTTATTAGATAAGTGGTTTTTTTATGCTGTTTTGCGATGTAAATATCTCGTTAGCTTGATTGATAAATCTAAAAGAATAATTTTAGAATTACCATTTCGCTCGATATGATATGACGCTTCATTAATTTCATTTAAAATATCTTCGATATTTGCTCCATGTATAAAAGGCGCAAAACCTTGCCATTTAAAGCCTTCTGCATTGATTTGCAAGAAAACTAAATCATCAGATTGATACGTTTTTAACAAAGCTTGACGAAAAATCTCGGAACAATAGTTCAAAAAATCTTTTTGCTCACTTCTCGACCAACTTGCAATTTGATTTGACCAATCAATCAAATCCTTTAAAACGGTTGGAGTTTTGGCTGCCATAAACGCTTTTCGAACCCAAGTCACAAAATATTTATCGAATAAATGCTCGTCATCATTCAATTGATGCAAGGCTTCTCGTACATTTCCTTGCGATAGAAAAGCAATATGTTGCGCTTTTTCTGGATTAATATTTTTCTTCTCAACCAAATAGTTCTTTACATCCGATTGCGATAAACGTGGGATTTTGACTAATTGACAACGAGAAGTAATGGTTTGTAAAATTAAATCCTCGCGCTCTGTTACCAATAAAAACAGTGTTTTTTGAGGTGGTTCTTCAATTATTTTCAACAATTTATTGGCTGCAGCAGTTGTCATTTCCTCTGCTTGCCAAATAATCATGATTTTGTAACCGCCTTCGTAACTGTTTAGCGCTAATGTTTTAACAATTTCATCTGCTTCATCAACAGGGATAACGCCTTGTTTTTTTTCAATTCCGAGATGGGACATCCAATCGGTTAGATTTCCATAGACATTTTCGTCTACAAAAGTTCGCCAATCGTTTAATAAATACTTAGCAAGTGGCTTTTTTACACTTTCTGTTGCTGAATAAGGAAAAGAAAAATGTAAATCGGGATGTTGTAATTTATCAACTTTCAGATTGCATTGTTCGTTATTCAAACCACACAAAACCTCACGTGCATAAGCAATAGCCAAAGCCAAAGTTCCCGAACCTTCTGGACCAGAAAATAGCTGCGCATGACTTATACGACCATCTTTTATAGATTGTTGAAGTTTGTTTTTAATCTCCTGTTGTCCAATTACATTTTCCCAAAGCATAGTCCAAAGTTACTATTTTTATTTTTCAGAATTTATCAAACTTTTTAATCGATTGATTTCTTCTAAATTAGCAATTCCAGAATCGTCAATCATTGCTGAAGAATGAAAATAAGTTGCATTTGCATATGAATCAATTTCTTCAATATTTGTTGAGCGCAAACCACCTCCAGGCATAATTGTAATTTGATTTTCTGCTTTTTTAACCAGATTTTTTAATTCACGTTTTCCATAATCTACATTGCTATCCAAGCCAGAAGTTAAGATTGTTTTGAATCCTAAATCAATCACTGTTTGAAGTGTGTCCTCGGCATCAGAAGTTCTGTCAAATGCACGATGAAACGTACATGGAAAAGGTTTTGAAAGTTCAACTAATTCTTGATTTCGTTCAAAATCAATTTCGTTATCTTCATTCAAAATTCCAAAAACAAAACCATCAATTCTAAAATTTTTAATCATGATGATTTCAGATTTCATTTGTTCAAATTCTTCATCAGAATAACAAAAATCTCCACCACGAGGGCGAATCATCACCATAATTTCTTTGTCTGTTTCTTTTCGCAATGTTTTGATATCTTCAAAATCTGGTGTAACTCCACCTGTTGAAGCATTGGCGCATAACTCAATTCGATCTGCATTTGATTTTGCAGCAATTAAAGCTGATTCTAAGTTGAAACAAGCGATTTCTAATTTTTTCATTTTGTAATAGATTTTCCGTCAATCAAACGATTTCCAGTTTCGTCATAAACCGCAAAGTTAAAGCCTGGATGGATACAATACGAACCATATTCACCTTGTTTATTAATCGCAATAAAACCAACTTGAATAGCCGATAAATCTTTTTTGCGCGATTTTGTTAACTTAATAATTCGATGTACAGCCTCCTTACACGCATTTTCTGGCGAATAACCTTGACGCATCAATTCCACAACCAAATGACTTCCCGCAATACGAATTACTTCTTCACCGTGTCCAGTTGCTGTCGCTGCACCAATTTCGTTATCAACATACAAACCTGCGCCGATAATTGGTGAATCTCCAACACGTCCGTGCATTTTGTATGCCATGCCACTTGTCGTACAAGCTCCAGAAAGATTTCCGTGCGCATCTAA
This sequence comes from Empedobacter sp. UBA6745, assembly GCF_002453775.1. Classification (NCBI taxonomy): domain Bacteria; kingdom Pseudomonadati; phylum Bacteroidota; class Flavobacteriia; order Flavobacteriales; family Weeksellaceae; genus Empedobacter; species Empedobacter sp. UBA6745. The sequence goes on along the minus strand of NZ_DKHL01000032.1, from coordinate 25,868 downwards.
TGCAATCATTCCAATTGTATCATGATTTTCGATATTGATTGGCATTTGATAGTTGGTGTCTTTCAACCATTCTTTCCATTCTTGTTCGGAAACATCAGTCAATAAATTCTCTTTTCTGAAGCCTTTTTCCAACGCAAATTGAAGTGCACCATTTCCAACTAACATAACATGCGGCGTATCTTCCATCACTTTTCGCGCAACAGAAATAGGATGTTTGATATATTCTAAACCTGCAACAGAACCGATATTCGCTTGATCGTCCATAATACAGGCGTCCAACGTTACTTTTCCATCACGATCAGGACGTCCACCGTAACCAACACTTCGTTCATTTGGATCTGCCTCCACCAATTTTACTCCTTGTTCTACTGCGTCTAAAGCAGTTCCATTTTTACCTAAAATTTTCCAAGCTTCAGCATTAGCTTCAAGTCCAAAACGCCATGTAGAAAGAACAATTGGCTTATTGATTTTTGTTGAAGTAGCTGATTTTATAGATTTAGTTTGTGCACTAAGATCAAGTTTTGTTGTACCTAAAAGCAAGCCTAATGCACCTAAATTTTTTATAAAATTTCTTCTATTATTCATATGTTAATCGATTTCAAATTATGAATCTAACAAATATAATTCATATAATTGTATAACAGTTTATCTGATACTCAAAACACTAAAAACTTATGAGAACAATTTTACTATCTGTTTTTTGGATAATGATTTCAAGTATTTCATTTGCTCAAAAAAATGATTATACACAATATGTAAATCCTTTTATTGGAACCGGCGGTCACGGGCATACTTTTCCTGGCGCGACTTTGCCTTATGGAATGGTTCAGCTTTCGCCAGATACGCGTGTTGATGGAAGTTGGGACGGTTGTAGTGGATATCATTATTCAGATGATTTTATTTATGGTTTTTCGCATACGCATCTTAACGGAACAGGAGTTTCTGATTATGGCGATATTATGTTGATGCCAACGCTTAATCAAAAAGGATTTAATCAAACGGATTATGGCTCAAAATTTTCGAATAAAAATGAAAAAGCAACAGCCGGATATTATCAAGTTTTATTAGATAAATACAATATCAATGTTCGATTAACTACGACAACTCGCGTTGGTTTGCATGAATATACTTTTAATAAAGCTGGTGATGCAAATATCATTTTAGATCTTAATCATCGTGATAAATTAGTAGACGGAGAAGTGAAAATTGTAGACGCTAAAACGCTTTATGTCTACAGAAATTCGGAAGAATGGGCGAAAAATCAAAAGATTTTTGCGAAAATAGAATTTAATGTTCCGTTGAAATTAACTTCTTCAAAAGACGGAAATATTACATCTAAAACATTCAAAGGAAATGAAATTGCCTTGGCTTTTGGGAAAAAAGTAAAGAAAGGTGAGAAGATTTTGGTAAAAGTTACCTTGTCTACAACTGGATATAATGGAACGGATGTTAATAGTAAAGAGTTAACAACATTTGATTTTACAAAAACGAAAGCTGCTGCTGAAAAAGCTTGGAACAAAGAATTATCTAAGATTGAAGTAAAATCTTCAGACAAAAATAAGCTAACAATTTTTTATACCGCGATGTATCACACGATGATGCAACCAAATATTTCGCAAGATCTGAATGGAAATTATCGTGGAATGGACGATCAAATTCATCTGGCAAATAATTTCGATTATTATTCGGTTTTTTCACTTTGGGATACTTTTCGTGCTGCGCATCCTTTGTATACGTTGATTGAGAATAGAAGAACGATCGATTTTATTAACACATTTATCAAGCATTACGAACAAGGCGGACGTTTGCCAGTTTGGGAATTAGCGAGCAATGAAACCGATTGTATGATTGGTTATCACTCGGTTTCTGTGATTGCAGATGCGATGGTAAAAGGTTTCAAAGGCTTTGAATATGAGAAAGCTTATGAAGCAGCAAAACATTCGGCAATGTTAGATCATTTGGGATTGAAAGCCTACAAACAGAATGGATTTATTTCGATTGATGATGAACACGAGTCAGTTTCAAAAACGTTAGAATATGCATACGATGATTGGTGTATTGCACAAATGGCATTGATTTTAAATAAACAAGACGATTATAATTACTTCATTGAGCGTTCTCAATATTGGAAAAATTTATTTAATCATGAGACAAAATTTATTCAGCCAAAGAAAAATGGAGGTTGGCTAAAGCCTTTTGATCCGCGTGAAGTTAATAACAATTACACAGAAGCAAATGGTTGGCAATACACATTTTTCGCTCCGCAAGATATCAATGGAATGATTGATATTTATGGAGGAAAAGATGGTTTTGAGGCAAAATTGGATGAATTATTTAATGCGCCATCAGAAACTACAGGTCGTGAACAAGTGGATGTTACGGGACTTATTGGGCAATATGCGCAAGGAAATGAGCCGAGTCATCACGTAGCTTTTTTGTACAATTACATTGATAAACCTGAAAAAACGAAAGAATTAGTCCATAAAATTTTGGACGAACATTATAAAAATTCGCCAGATGGATTAATTGGTAATGAAGATTGTGGGCAGATGAGTGCGTGGTATGTTTTGGCTTCGATGGGAATTTACAGTGTTACGCCAGGTTCTGGAATGTGGACGACTGTTGAGCCGTATTTTGATGAAATCACGATTAATTTAGAAGATGGAACGAAGCGTGTAATCACGAAAAATAATTATAAAGAAAATCAATTTTTAGGATTTGAATTCTTGAAAGATAGAGAGATTAAGACTATTTCTGAAAGTGAAAAAATTGTAACGGTTCCAGTTTTGGTTGCTGAAGATAGATCATTTCAAAATAAAATGAATGTCGAAGTAAAATCTTCTGAACCTAATGCAAAAATTTATGTTTCGGTGAATGGTAAAAAAGCTGAAATCTATAAAAAGCCAATTTTAATAAAAGAAACGACTACAATTTCTTCTTTCATAGAAATGAATGGAAAGAAAAGTAAAACGATTTCTGGAACGTTTACAAAGAAACCAAATGATTATACAATTCAGTTGAATTCTACGTATACACCACAATATCATGCAGGTGGACCACAAGGTTTATTGGATGGAATACTTGGAGATAGCAATTGGAAAAAAGGTGATTGGCAAGGCTATTATGACCAAGATTTTGTAGCAATTGTTGACATGAAAAAAACGAAATCCGTTTCTTCTGTTGTCATGAATTTCTTGCAAGATTCTCGTTCTTGGATTGTCTTACCGACAAAATTAGAAGTCTATATTTCTAAGGATAATCAGAATTTTAAATTGGTTGGAATGTTAGAAAAACAAGTTGATGCATTTGATAATAATGTGTTTTCTGATTCATGGAAAGTTCAGTTCAAAACAGAAAAAGCACGTTATATCAAAGTAAAAGCAACAAATTATGGTGCATTTCCAAAAGGTCATTTAGCAGAACCTTTTCAAGGGAAATCCTATATTTTCGTTGATGAAATAACAATCAAATAAGATAATATTCAAATTTATAAAAAGAGGTAAATCAATACGATTTGCCTCTTTTTTCGTAACTTTATATTCGAAATCGAAGAAAATGCAAACAGAAATTTTAAACAAAACATTACAAAATCGTTCTATCAATCCGACTGCGATGAGATTGTTGGTCTTGGATAAATTGATGAATGCAGAAGTTGCGCTGAGCTTGGCTGATTTAGAAATTGAAATGGATCAGGCAGATCGAGTAACAATTTATAGAACCTTAAAAACTTTCGAAGAAAATAAATTAATTCATTCAATCGAGGACGGAACGGGTTCTATAAAATATGCGCTTTGCGAGTCGAGTTGCAAATGTACGCCCGAGTTTACGCATGCTCATTTTCATTGCAACAATTGTAATCAAACGTTTTGTTTGCGAAATATTCATGTGCCAGAAATCAATCTACCCAAAAATTTCGAAGCCGAACAATCTTCATTTATCTTAAAAGGAATTTGCGATCAATGTAAGTCCTAAACTTTGCAACCAGATTGCAGCAATAACTTTATAATTTTGAAATATAAATTTTTGAATTATGTCTAAAGCTTGTTGTAGTACGTCAAATGACGAACATAAAGATACTCATGATCACAATCACGAAGGTCATGACCACGAACACAATAATAGTAAAATTTTATTAGGTGCCAGTTTAGCTATTTTCTTTGCTGGGATTTTTGTTCAATATGTTTTAAAACCGACTTGGTTTGTTGATAATCAGACTATTCGTTTGATATGGTTTGGCATTTCTTATATTATAGTAGCATTTCCTGTTTGGGGAGAAGCCTTTAAATTAGCTAAAAAGCTAGATTTTTTCAATGAATTTTCGTTGATGGGAATTGCAACTTTAGGTGCTTTCATTATTGGCGAATATCCAGAAGGTGTAGCGGTAATGTTGTTTTATACTATTGGCGAAATGTTTCAGGAAGCTGCGGTTAATAAGGCAAAAGGAAATATCAAAGCCTTGTTAGATGTTCGCCCAGATACAGCGCATGTTTTACGAAATGGTAATTTCGAAACAATAAAACCGCAAGATGTGGTAATTGGAGAAACAATTCAGGTAAAAGTTGGGGAAAAAGTTCCGTTAGATGGAATTATGATTTCAGATAAAGGAAGCTTTAATACTGCTGCTTTGACGGGAGAAAGTAAGCCTTCAACTTATAAAACTGGAGAAACTGTTTTGGCAGGAATGTTAAATCTTGAAAATGTAATCGAGATTCAAACTACTAAAAAATTTGAAGATAGTTCGATTGCAAAAATCTTACAAATGGTTCAAGATGCAGCTTCTCGCAAAGCACCAACTGAATTATTTATCCGAAAATTTGCAAAAATATATACACCAATTGTTTTCTTTTTAGCTGCTGCTTTGGTGATTATTCCTTACTTTTTTGTTGACAATTATGATTTTCATGATTGGTTGTATAGAGGTTTAGTTTTCTTGGTTGTTTCTTGTCCTTGTGCATTAGTAATTTCGGTTCCATTGGGTTATTTCGGAGGAATTGGGGCAGCTTCACGCAACGGAATTTTAGTAAAAGGTTCTAACTTTTTAGATTTAATGGCGAAAGTAAACACAGTTGTGATGGATAAAACAGGAACAATGACGGAAGGGGTTTTCGAAGTTCAAAAAATTGAAACTAATCTTCCTGAAAACGATTTTTTAAATCTTGTTTCGGCTTTAGAAAAACAATCTACGCATCCAATTGCGAAAGCGATTGTGGCAAGTCATCCATCAGAATTGAAAGCGATAGAAGTGGAAGAAATTTCTGGAAAAGGTTTGAAAGGAAAAGTTGATGGAAAAATAGTTTTAGCTGGAAATACTAAATTATTAGATCATTTCTCGATTCAGTATCCACAAGAAATTCATGATATTGTAGAAAGCATTGTGGTAGTCGCGGTTGATAATAAATATGCTGGATATATTACGATTGCCGATAAAATTAAGGAAGATGCGCAACAAGCAATTCAGAAAATGAAGGCTTTGGGTGTTTCGAAAACGATTATGTTGAGTGGTGATAAAAATACCATTACGCAGAAAGTTGCGAAAGAAGTTGGTGTTGATGAAGCTTTTGGTGGATTGTTACCAGAAGGAAAAGTAGAGAAAGTTGAAGCATTGAAAAAAGATCAAAATCAAGTGGTGGCTTTTGTTGGAGATGGAATCAATGATGCACCTGTTTTAGCTCTTTCTGATGTTGGAATTGCGATGGGTGGACTTGGTAGTGATGCTGCGATAGAAACTGCAGATGTTGTAATCCAAACCGATCAACCTTCTAAAATAGCAACGGCGATAAAAATTGGTCGTGAAACAAAAAAGATTGTGATACAGAATATCATTTTAGCAATGGGCGTTAAAATAATCGTGCTTTTCCTTGGTGCAGAAGGAATCGCCAATATGTGGGAAGCTGTTTTTGCTGATGTTGGGGTTGCTTTATTAGCAATTTTGAATGCGGTACGAATTCAACGAATGAAATTTTAGATAAAAAATAAAGCGATCAATTGATCGCTTATTTTTTTATGTATAAATCTTTCATCAAATCTAAATCAACCTTTAAAATATCAGTTAAATAATTTTCGACTGAACCAAAATTCTTATTAATCGCTTCATAAGAACTTTCTAAATATTCAGGTAAAACATCAATTAGATATTTATAATTTGGATCGATTTTTAAGATGTGAGCATATTTTTGTTCCAAAAAGATATTAGAAGCCAAATAATCATCCATAATTGTATCTAAATCGACTTTCAAAGCAGATAAAATCATTGCTGTTGCAAATCCAGTTCGATCTTTTCCAGCTGTACAATGAAATAAAATTGGCGTTCTATTTTTGTGTTGAATAATATCAAAAAAGCTTTTGTATTGCGTTTGACACGTCTTATCTAAAACAAAATCCTCGTAAATTTTGCACATAAATTCTTTCGGATTTGAAATTCCAGCTTTGAATTGTTTCACTAAATTTTCGAAATGTCCAGAAGAAATATCCAAATGAACTTCGTGATTACAACTATTTGGAATGTGATCTTGATTTTTTAAACGTTCGTAAGTCGTGCGTAAATCAATAATTGTTCGAATTGGAAAATCGTTTAAAATCTCCAAGTCATCATCTGTCAAATTTGCTAAATCATCAGATCGAATTAACAATCCTTTTCTAATGACTTCATTTTTTGTGTTAATTATTCCACCTAAATCTCTGCAATTAAATCCGCCTTCAAGTGGAAGAGTTCTTTGTTCGAGCGAGATTTCGCAAAAAGTATTTTCCATTTTCTGTTCGTTTTTTAGGTTATTTTTTGATATGTAAAAGTTAAGGCTAATTATTTAGTTATCATATTAAAATGATATTAAAAAAAGTATAACTTTTTACTTTAACATTTTATTATTTTTATTCAATCTAAATTTATTTTATATTCGCATAGAATTAGAATAAATCTAAATAATCTGATGGGAGATAAAGTGAAAATTGCGAAGGAGAAGTTCATCTTAAAAAAGAAAGAATTTGTGACACCACATCTTATTCGCGTTCATTTGGAGAATGATGATGTTTCTTTTTTTAAGGATACAACGTTGGGCGGAACATGTAAATTACTTTTTCCACCGCTTGGAATCCGTGATATTCACTACGCTGAGTATGATGAAGAAAATCAAAAATGGATTTCGCCATCAGAAAAATTTAAACCAGTTTCTCGTACCTATACGTTGCGTGATATTGATGCAAAAAACAATGTGATTGTGATTGATATTGCAAATCATGGATTGAACGGTCCAGGATCGCGTTGGGCAAATGAGGCGAAAGTTGGAGATATGATTGGGGTTTCGATGAAGTCGAAAAAGAAAGACTTGGCTCCAAAAACAGATTTCATTTTCTTAGCTGCAGATTTAACAGGTTTGCCTGTAATTTCGGCAATTATAGAGTCTCTTCCTGCTAAAACAAACGGAATTGTTTGTGTGGAAGTGCCAACAGAAGATGATATTCACCAAATTGAAACAAAAGCAAATTTAGAATTTAAATGGATTGTGAATCAAAATGTAGGAAGTGGAACAGCTTTATATAGTTTGACGAAAAATCAGCAATTTCCGAAACGCAAAGATGGAAAACGTTTTGCTTATGTTGCGGGAGAATCTAAATCTGTAAAGGAAATAAAATCATTTTTTAAAGATGATTTAGAATGGAAAAAAGACGAATTTTATTGTACATCGCATTGGAAAGCTGGAAAAGCAGAGAGAAATGCATTAGAAAATTGTCACGATAAAATAGAACAAGAATTGTTGGTAAGAGTTTTCTAAAAACAAGAGGGATATTTAATCAAAAGCTTCATCAGAAATGGTGAAGCTTTTTTTGATTATATAAGAATTGAAAAAACGGCTCAATTTTGAGCCGTTTTTTTGTTGTTATTTTACTATTGCATTTCCATTCTTCGCATTCCACCACCTTCTCTTGGTCGGTTTCCGTTTCCATTTTTTGTTGATTTTCCACCAAACTGATTTAAGTTGAATGTTAACGAGAACATTACAAAACGAGTCAGAATATTATTGCGTTGATCGATTGTTGATTCTGCTGTAATTGTACGCGTATAACTGTTATTTTGATTCAATAAATCGTAAACTTTAACACCAGCCTCCAATTTATCATCGAAGAAACGATACATCAAACTTGTATTCCACAAAAAGAAATCACGCTTGAAACCTGCTGCCATTCTCGAGTTATAATTGTAACTGAAATCATTTGTCCAAGTCAAATTTTTAGGAAAAGTAGAAATCGTTTTAATTCCGAAATTGTGCGTAATATTATTTTGATTATCAATAGAATAGTTTACATATCTCGAATTTGTAAAGTTCAAACGATAAGAAGGTGAAATCGTTAAATAATCACCATAATCCCAATTTAATCTCAATGTAGGCGATAGAGTTGTATTGTATTGCTCATATTTCACCGCATCTCTAAAACCTTGCGTTAAAGCATAACTTGCCGACATTCCTATATTTACTCTAAATTTATTGATCCCTTTCTGGTATTGCTTATTAAAGAAAAAGTTACCATTCAGACGATAATTCCCTTTTACATTTTCATACGTTGTAGTTCGTTTATAAATCGAATAATCCATTTCTGTATAATTCACAATATTCGATTCATTGTACGTATAACCTAAGTTAGCGTTAAACCCTTGACGTGTTTTACGATCAAAATTGCTAAACATCAAATTGATTTGATGCGCTTTATTTGGATCAAGATCCGGGTTACCTTTGAAAACATCTAACGGATCAGTTTCATCTAAAATCGGTAAAACTTGTGATGTCGAAGCCAAACTTGTCTGATAATTATACATTAAAGAAAGCGAGTTGTTTCCGCTTTGATAACGAATATTTCCCGAAATATCTGGCAAAGTTTTGTTTTGAGTTGAGCTGTAATCATCTGCTTTAAACGTTCCAAAATTTTGTTGATTATAGATATTTGCACCAAAACGTACAGTTGCCGAAATTTTATTTTTGTTCAGTAATAATTGAGCATATGGATTAAATTCATTCAATTGAGTTGAATAAAAACGCGTCAAATCATTGTTCAAATTATCATATTCTCCCGTTACATCATTATAATTCCATGTTCTATTATTGGTTTCAGAATCAGTTAAATTATAAGCAGAACCAACAGCAATTTTCAAAGAATCTGTAATTGGATACGTATATTTTATATCAAAATTGTATTGATTATTCTTCGAAATATTTTTTTCATTGATGTTTCGATAAATATCCGCTATCGAATCATTTGTATATAAAGTTGTTGAATTGATGAACGAATTTCGATCTGTTTTACCAATCGAAATACTTGAATTAAAGTCTAAATAAGATTTATTTTTGAATTTCTGATTAAGTGATAATAATGTATTAAATGTATTCGAATTTGATTTTCCATTCGAAGTTTGATTCATTTGATTTCTCAAATCACCCAAATCAGAATATGTTTTACTATCCGAAATCGATGAATTTGTAGATGATGAATTACTAAACGATGGATAAAAATAAACTTTTGTGTTGTTTTTCGTCCATTCTAAATTTGTTCCAAAATTATGTCCATACGATTCGCTTTTTGTTTTAGAATTTGCATCAGAAGTATAAATATTTTTAGGCGCAAAATTTTCGATATGTTTGTATTGATCATTTTTTGAAAACGAATGATTTAAACGGTAATCAGCTCCAATTTTCAAATTATCATTTAATTGATCGCTATAATTCAATCCAATCGATGTATTTGTTATTACTCCATCAGAACCTCTTCGTCCCATTCCGCCACGACCACGCGAACCTTCACCGCTTGTCATTCCAGAAGCCGCAATATCCGTCGAAGAACCAATCAAACTAATTTTCTTTTTACCTTTAAAATAGTTCGCCATCAAATTGCCTTCGTAATGATTATTCGTTCCATAACCCGCGGTGGCTTTGAGCATATAACCTTTCTTTTTATCTTCTTTCAAGGTAATATTTATAGAAGATTTATCTGATTTAGAACGTTCTCCAGAGAATTTTTCATTCTTTGTTTTATAATCCGAAACCTGAATTTTTTTGATAATATCTGCAGGTAAATTTTCTAACGCAACTTTTCCATCTGTTCCAAAAAATGGTTCACCATCAATTAAAATCTCATTAACATCTTTTCCATTTACCGTAATATTTCCGCTATCATCCATTTCAAAACCTGGTAATTCTCTCAATAAAGCTTCCAAATTTGCATTCGGTTTTACTTTGTAAGAATCAGCATTATATTCGATTGTATCTTGTTTTACAACCATAGGTTCCACATTTGTCACCACAACTTCATCCAAATCATAAATCATCGGATTAATGATAATTGTTCCAAGATCAATATTGTTTTTGATCGATTCGAAACTTTGTTTGAAAACGCCTTCTAAAGGTTCATCAATAATTAAATAAACAGGTTTATCTTGTAGATTAATTTCAATTTTGAACGTACCATCATCATTTGTAGATGTAGTAGAAATTTGTGTAGAATCGGCTTTATTGCCTAAAATAACTTCAGAATCAGTTAAAGGAAAATTAAGTACATCCGTTACTTTTCCAGTGACGGTAATCTTTTCTTGTCCAAAAGAAAAAATCGTAATCAAACTAAAAAGAAATGATAGAATATATTTTGTCATGAGATGAATTGGTTACTTCATCTGTTAGACATCAAATTTTGGGCAAAGTTTAATTTTGATTAAAGTTTTTTCCAACTTTTATCCGAAATTTTATTTAGATCAATTTCAGAAGTTGTTATAAAAAGTGGTGTAATCTCTACAATTCGCTTTACTTGAGTTGTTTTTAGGTTAGATTCTGGACAAAATGTTTCGATTAAAACAATTTTTTCTGAATCAGAAGAATTGGATTTATAAAGCGTTTTTTGAATTTTTTTATCAATTTTCCAATTTGTACAACTTCCAATACTATAATATTCGAAGGTTAAAAGTGGAAGAAATCCGAAGATAATTCCAAAGATAAATTTCATCACATTCATAAAACTCCATCCGTCTTTCTTTTTGATCGAAAGTAGAAAAAGCACATAAATACTAACTGCCGCAGCAAAAGTTAAAAGCTTTGGAAATAGTTTTGCAAAGTCATGATTCGCGAATTCTAAACTGATAAAATCTCCAATCAGAAAGTATCCAATAAACCATATAATAAAAATTGTACAGATGATTAAGATAATATTTCGAAGAGTTTTATTCATTTCGCTTTAAGGTTTGTGTGGTATAAATATAAAAATATTCCTGTCAATAGACAGGAATACTCATACTAAAATAGATTTATTTATAAGATTTCAATAAATTCTCTAAAATTTCGCAGGCACATTCAGCTAAGTTTGTACCTGGGCCAAAGATTGCATCTGCACCATTTTGATAAAGATAATCATAATCTTGACGCGGAATAACACCTCCGACTACGATATAAACATCATCTCTACCTAATTCTTTCAATTGCTTTACAACTTCCGGAACCAATGTTTTGTGACCTGCAGCCAAAGAAGAAATTCCTAAAATATGAACATCATTCTCTACAGCTTGCTTTGCAACTTCTGCTGGCGTTTGGAACAATGGGGAAATATCCACATCAAATCCCATATCCGCAAAAGAGGTTGCAACGACTTTTGCACCACGATCGTGACCGTCTTGTCCCATTTTTGCTACCATAATACGAGGGCGACGTCCGTCTTCTTCTGCAAACTCGTCAGCTAAATTACGAGCTTCCTCAAATTTATTCATTTTACCTGCTTCCATAGCATAAACTCCTTGAATTCCTCTTGTAATTGCTTTATGACGTCCAAAAACAGCTTCTAATGCATCAGAAATTTCACCTAACGTAACACGACGACGAGCCGCTTCGATAGATAATTCTAATAAATTTCCTTCGCCTGTTTCAGCAGCTTTTGTTAATTGTACTAAAATATCTTGTACAGCTTCGCTATTACGCTCCGCTTTAATTTGATTTAATCGATCAATTTGTTTTTGACGAACTGCTGTGTTGTCAACTTCTAAAATTTCGAATTCTTGTTGTTCTAATTTCGAGCGATAAGCATTAACACCTACAATTGCAACTTCACCAGAATCAATTTTGGCTTGTTTTTTTGCAGCAGCTTCTTCAATACGCATTTTTGGAATTCCAGCTTCTATGGCTTGCGTCATTCCACCTAATTCACGAACTTCTTGAATATATTCCCACGCTTGATTTGCCATTTCATTTGTCAAAGATTCAATCATAAAACTTCCTCCAAAAGGATCAGCTGTTCTACAAATTTGAGTTTCTTCTTGTAAAATGATTTGTGTATTACGTGCAATACGAGCCGAGAAATCTGTTGGTAAAGCAATTGCTTCGTCCAATGCATTGGTATGTAAAGATTGTGTTCCGCCTAATGCAGCAGCCAACGCTTCGATTGCAGTACGACCAATATTGTTATAAGGTTCTTGCTCTGTTAAACTCCAACCAGAAGTCTGACAGTGCGTTCTCAACATTAATGATTTTTTATTTTGAGGTTCAAATTCTTGCATCAATTTTGCCCATAACATACGAGCAGCTCTCATTTTTGCAATTTCTTGAGGGAAATTCATTCCAATCGCCCAGAAAAATGATAAACGAGGAGCGAAGTCATCAACTTTCAATCCTGCTTCCAAACCAGTTTTTACATATTCGTAACCATCTGCAAGCGTATAAGCCATTTCCAAAACAGGCGTAGCTCCAGCTTCTTGCATGTGATAACCTGAAATAGAAATTGAATTGAAACGAGGAATTTTTTGAGAAGTATATTCGAAAATATCTGCAATAATTTTCATCGAAGGAGTTGGTGGATAAATGTATGTATTACGAACCATAAACTCTTTCAAAATATCATTCTGAATGGTACCAGAAAGTTGTTCCTGTGAAACACCTTGTTCTTCTGCAGCTACAATGTAGAACGCTAAAATAGGAAGAACAGCTCCGTTCATTGTCATTGAAACCGAAATTTTATCCAATGGAATTTCATTGAACAAAATCTTCATATCTTCTACAGAATCTATTGCAACGCCAGCTTTACCTACATCTCCAACAACACGTTCATGATCTGAGTCATAACCGCGGTGAGTAGCCAAATCAAAAGCAACTGAAAGACCTTTCTGACCTGCAGCTAAATTTCTTTTGTAAAAAGCATTTGATTCTTCGGCAGTAGAAAAACCTGCATATTGGCGAATTGTCCAAGGTTGACGAACATACATAGTCGTATAAGGACCGCGTAAATATGGGGCAACTCCGGGTAGAAAGTTAATCTGTTTCAGATCTTTTACATCATCGTAATTGTAATCACTTTTGACTTGTAAACTATCTAATTCAAATGACTCTATATGTGATGGATTAGAATTTAGATTTCGTTTAAATCTTAAATTCGAAAAATCTGTTTTGTGATTCATCTTGCTAAGATAAATAATTATCCATTAGATTTTATAAAATCACCAATTTTTGAAACTGCTTTTTTCAACTTTTTGTCAACAAAAGTTGAAAAAACATTTTAATCGAGTTTTTTGGTAAAATTATTGATTGAATTTGATTATCAATAAATTAAAACCGCACAAAAAATAATTATTATGAAGCTAGATTTTAGTAACAAAAAGATTCCAGAGATTTTGAGTGAATTTCAGGATAAAAATACCTTTCAATGGCAAAATGATATTTTTGATTTGATGAAAAAGATCGATTCAAAAGAAGAAAAAGTTAATTTCCATTATTCGAGAGAAGATAATGTTTATATATCAAATTTTGATCCTCAATTTGTGAATGATACATTTCATTCGTTAAATAATTTTTTAGGATTGAAAAAAGGTGATTCTACACTTTTAAGTTCATCGGTTTTAGAAAATGAAGGAGAAATTTCATTGGTTCAAGCCATAGAAGGAGGTTTTGATTTGTATTGTCATGAAAATTCGGATAAAGTGAAGATTCCATTAACAGACGAAAGTCAAGACGAGATAGGATACGCATTAAATTATGCTTATTTGACAAAGAAACAGATTGAAAACTCTTTTGAAGATTTAGCAAGAATCGAAAAAATTGCTGTCGAAAGTGATGATTTGTCAGATGATTTGAAAAGTAAATTGAATGATCAAACGAAAACAACTTTTTATCAAGTTTTTACCGCGAATGGGTTTCCGATTGCAGTAAAGAAAATAGATGAAACAGATTATACAGTTTTAGATAAAATAGAACTTTCGGAAGATGAAAAAGGTAATTTAGTCTTGAATTCGCCTTACGAAAAAGAATCACTAAATTTAAATAGACAGGCTGTTGTTTCGGATGATCAGAAAAAGTTTAGATGGATTTTTGGAAATGAGTGTAAGTTGAATGGGAAAGATGTGGTGAATTTAGAATTGATCGAAGAGAAATTAAAACCATATATCGATTATAATTTTATTGTGATTGCTTTTCCGAAAAAAGGATCTACAGAAGATGTAATTTCTTTGGTAATAGAAAGTCGATTTGCAGAACATGTTGATATTCCAAAAAGTGAATTAGAATCTTATGAAGTTCCGCAACAAACATTTTTTATCGGAGATTTCCCAAAAAGTAATGATAAAGCAGCTATTAGAGCAGAATTAATTAGATTGTTGAAAGAATCTAACGAAAATAATTAATTCAAAAAGGGATACGACATCGTCGTATCCCTTTTTGAATTTAAGCAATAAACAATTTTTAGTATTGAATATCAATTAAAGATTTTAACGGAATCAAAACTCCATTCTTAATTTGTAAAAAATTATCCGTAACAGACCAAACAGTCGTCTCAATTTTCTTAGGACCTTGATCTGTTTGAAATGTAATATATGCTTTCGATTTGAATTCGTTTCCTAATCTTACTGCACCATTCAATTTGTTTGCCTCTACTGTTACTTCGTCTTTTGGCGCGTCTAAAAATTTATAGTTTCTTACTTCTTCTTTTTCGATAAGTTCTGCTTTCATCATTTTTTTAAATTTTGGTTAATTTAATCTTCCATAACACATGTATGAAATTAATCATATTTTTCAATAAACCATAACTTTCGTCATATTTTTTTGAACTTAATTAGAATTATTCAAAATACAGACCAAAATCAATTTTATGAAATTAAAATTTCATTAGAATATTAATCTTTTCTTCAACATATTAATCTGAAATAATATTATAGAAATCACTAAATTTGCAGAATGTCAGACGAAAAGAAATTTAAATCCGGTTTTGTAAACATCATAGGAAATCCAAATGTTGGAAAATCTACTTTGATGAATATGTTGATGAAAGAGCGTTTGGTTATCGCAACACATAAAGCGCAAACGACTCGTCATCGTATCAAAGGTATTTTGACAGGAGAAGATTATCAGATTGTATTTTCGGATACTCCTGGTGTTTTGGATCCTGCTTATGAACTGCAAACAAAAATGATGGATGCAGTAAATGAATCGTTGGTGGATGCCGATGTGATTCTTTATGTTGTAGAAATTGGAGAAAAACGATTGAAAAATGAACAAGTTTTCGAACGTCTGCAAAAAACATCTACACCAATTATTTTATTGTTGAATAAAATTGATACAGCTACGCCAGATCGATTGAATGAAGCGGTAGAATATTGGCACGAATTATTACCAAAAGCAGAGATTTTACCTATTTCGGCTAAAGAAAACGTTAATGTAGATTTGTTGATTAATAAGATCAAAGAAATTATTCCAGAAGGACCACAATATTATCCAGAAGATCAATTAACAGACCGTTCGGAGCGTTTTATTGTAAACGAAGTAATTCGCGAAAAGATTTTATTAAACTATCAAAAAGAGATTCCTTATTCTGTTGAGGTAGTAACAGAACGCTTCAAAGAAGATTTGAATTTAATTTCTATCGAAGCTGAAATTTTTGTAGAACGCGATTCTCAGAAAGGAATTATTATTGGACATAAAGGAGAGTCTTTATCGAAAGTAGGAAAAGAAGCAAGAGAAGAATTAGAAAAATTCTTTGATAAAAAAGTATTCTTGAAACTTTTCGTGAAAGTGCGAAAAGATTGGAGAAGCAAAGAGAATGATTTGCGTCGTTTTGGTTATTAAAAACGATTAAAAAATAGATAAGTCTTGAGAAATCAAGACTTTTTTTGTGGCTTTACCTAAATTTTAGTTGTAAATTTATAGAACAAAATCTATTCTAGAATTTAATTATTATGGCTAAAATATTATTTCCAACCGATTTTTCGGAAACAGCGAACAATGCTTTTTTGTATGCGTTAAACCTTGCAAAAGTTCTTAAAACAGATATTAAGTTAGTTTCGGTACAATCAAATCTTAAAAATTATCTTGAAGTTACAGAAGAAAACTTCGAAAATTATATCAATAAACTTAAAAATATTGCAAAAGAAAATAACCTTGAACATGTAAAAATAGAGAGTTCTTTGGTTGTTGGCGATTTGTTGTTGATGATTTTGGATATTATCAACAAAGATGATATACAATATGTGGTGATGGGAACGAATGGACAAAATAGTTTAGGCAAAAAGTTTTTTGGCTCTAATACTGTAAATGTCATTAATAATTCGCCTGCGCCTGTGTTGGTTGTTCCAAATAATGTGAAATTTAAAGAAGAAAGAAATTTTGCTTATGCTACATTGTTTAATCAAAAAGAGACAAAAGCTTTGGCGCAAATGGAAGAAGTGACAAAACGTTACGATAAATTGTTGAACATTGTACATGTTGATGACAAATCGATTACTCCGCAAATGTTAAGCGTAAAAAAAGAATGGGAAGAAGAATATCCTGAAGCGATGATTACAATTGAACCGAGTAAAGATGTAGAAGGTGGTTTAATCAATTATTGTATGAAAAACAATATCGATGTATTAGGCGTTGTTCACCGTGAATTATCATCTTTTGAAAGATTATTTACAATTAATCATAGCCAACGATTATTGTCGAGTGCAAATGTAGCGTTATTGGTTTTTCAGGAAAGTAAATAAATTAAAAACATAAAACTTAGAGCGGAGAATTCTCCGCTTTTTTGATTGGCTAAATTTTTGCAACAAATTTCTCAAAACACTTTTATGACGGAACTTCAGAAAATACAAAACCTCAAAAAACATAAAGCAATTGCAACAGGATTATTCATTTTGATGGCTTTTATTTACTTTTTGATGGTTTATCTAAGTCAACATTCACCTGCGAAATGGATTGGATATGTGGAAGCATTTGCCGAAGCAGCAATGGTTGGTGCACTTGCCGATTGGTTTGCGGTTACGGCTTTGTTCAAATATCCGCTTGGACTTAAAATTCCGCATACAAATTTGATCGAAAATAGTAAAAATTCGATTGGAGATAATTTGGGACAGTTTGTAACTGAGAATTTTTTGACACCATCTACAATTCGTCCATATATCGAGAAATTAGAAGTTGTAAAATACGCAGCAGATTGGTTGAATAAACCTACGAATCAAGAAATGTTGCAAGAAGAATTGATTAATTTCTCCAAGAAAATTGTCAAAGATTTAGATGATAAAGATGTCGTTGATTTTATAACCTTGAAAGGTGATGAAATTTTGAAACAATTTGATTTACCTGAATTAGTATCATCAAGTTTAGAGTATATTTTAGAAAAGGAAAAACACGACGAAATTTTAGAAGCAATCATTCCAAAAGCGAAAGAGTATATTTTAGAAAGTGATTTGATTATTAAAGATAAATTAAATGAAAAACATCCTGTCATTTCATTTTTTGCTGGTAAAAAAATATCGAAAGGAGTAGTGGAAGGCGTGGTTAGTTTTTTGGATGAGGTTGAAGCGGACAAAGAGCATCCAATTCGTCATAATATCGAACGAATTATCCGAGAAAATATTCAGAATATAAAAGAATCTCCCGATTGGAAATTTAGGTTAGAATCGCTTCGAGATGATTTTATCACAAAAGAACGATTGAATGATTATGCTTTGGATTTGTGGTTGGCGATTAAACAAAATTTGACTGAAAGTTTTGATGATGATAATTCTGCAATGCAAGTTTACATTAAAAAAAATATAATAAAATTGACCGAGAATTTGAACGATAACCAAGAAATGATTGATAAGATTAATGGTTGGGTGCGTCATTTTATTTACCGTATGATTTTACGAAATGTCAAAGAAGTAGAAAGTTTGATTAGTAATACCGTTGATAAATGGGAAGGAAAAGAGTTGAGCGAAAAGCTAGAATTGGAAGTTGGGAAAGACTTGCAATTTATTCGGATTAACGGAACGTTGGTTGGAGGACTTGTTGGTTTAGTTATTTACACGATTACGCAATTGGTATTTCATTAAAATATAAAAGCTCGAGAATCTCTCGAGCTTTTTCAATTAACAACTATAAATATTACTTAACTAAATTAAGTTTTTCATCTGCTTTCCAAATTCTATATTCTAAAGTATAGCCTTTTGGTACGTAAACTACGATTGGTAATTTGCTATTGTAACGCGTTTGAATAGATTGTGCGTGTACAATTTTTTCGACAGATTTATTGTCAAAACATCCCATTAAAGTTCCTCCAACGTTACCGTTTGATTCGAAATTGAAATAATCATAACCCCAACCATCAACAGTTTTTTGTTCGAAGGCTCCTGCTAAGAAAAAATGATTACAAGAATCAACCAATGTTTTTTTACCTGCGAAAATTTCTACACTATAATTATCTTCGTTAGGTAAAGTTTTCAACGTGATAATTTTTTGTTCATATCCATCTTTTGCTTTTGGATACATTGAATAATCTATTTTCATATTTTTTTGCGCGAATGTTACCATAACCATTAATAATGCTAAAACGCTAAATACTTTTCTAAGTTTCATACTAATTTGATTTTATTTTATTTTATTTGTTTTCTATTAGTAAGATGCAAAAGTTAGGTGAATGGTTGTGTGAGGGAATGTTAAATTTTTGTGAAATAAAAAAAGACAATCAAATTGATTGTCTTTTTTGCTCCTCCTCTTGGGCTCGAACCAAGGACCCTCTGATTAACAGTCAGATGCTCTAACCAACTGAGCTAAGGAGGAGTATCGTTATCGATATTGTGTTGCAAATATAGAGCAAATTTTATTACTTCCAAATCTTAAAAGTATTTTTTTTCGTTCTACAAGTCGCATTAATAGGCAACTCTTTGAAAATGAATCAGAAATAATTCAAAAAAATTATTCATAATGACGAAAAATTCCTTGTTGTGTTGCCGTCCACAATGGTGCTTCTTTATTTGCTGCTTTTAGCGCGCTTGCTGCCCACGTATTACACGTAAAAAATAAGCTATAACTTCCTTTTGCTTCGTAAAACGAATCACTATCTCCATAAACAGCATCCGTTTTTATTAATTCGACTTTGTTATTTTTATCTAAATCAAATGATTGCTTGATGTAAACAATTAATTTTTGATATTCCTCTAAGCTCATGTTTACTTTTTTACAATCTTCTCCCAACGTCATTTTATCATAAAAAGTAGTATGCATCGCCGAATCTCCCAACCAAAATGCAGCGTTGAAAGCAGTAGAAAATTTCAAATCTTTCCATTCTGGTGTATCCAAATAGAAACCTTTATCACCCCAACCAAAGGCAATATATTTGTATTCTTTTTTCGATTTCGTATCCGAAAAAGGCACAAAAGTCGACCAATCAATCGCTTCAGATTTTACTGGAACCACAATATCTGTATGTACGCCATTTGTCAAAATATAAGCTGTAATTTGATCATTAGGCTTTTCTTTTTGCTTATTTACTGGAATTAATGGCAGCAAAACTACTGCAAGTAAATACACCACAATTAGTAAAACTAAAGCTCCTAAAGTTTTGAGTAGAATTCGGAAGATTTTTTTCATAGTATTTTGTTGTGTAACGAATATAAAACAAAAAACCTCGCAATTGCGAGGCTTTTCTTAATTTGATTCGTTGTAAAGTGTATTATGATCTTTGTCCAAGAAATTAAATTGTAAGTATTTGTACGCATCTCTTGGTACAATCTTAATCCACTTTTTATGCTTAAAAAACCATTTCATCTGAATGCTTGGCAATCCATGTTGTAAATAAGCAGCTACGAAAGGATGCACGTGCAACGACATTTTTCGTAAATCCTTATCTTTTCTATCAAGGATATTCAAGAGCACTTGTTCAATTTTATCAATTGTAACGATAGGTGCTTCAACTTCATTCGATTCTTGGTTAGGATTTTCTTCAGTTGTCACGAAATTCACTTCTGGGCGAACACGTTGTCTTGTAATCTGAATCAATCCAAATTTACTTGGTGGCAAAATCTTATGTTTTGCTTTATCTTTCGCCATTTCAGCTCTCAGATGTTCGAACAATTCTTTCTTATGTTCTACATCCGTCATGTCAATAAAATCGACCACAACAATTCCTCCCATATCACGTAATCGCAACTGACGTGCAATTTCAGAAGCAGCAATTTTGTTTACGGCAAAAGCTGAATCTTCTTGATTTTTAGAATTACGAGAAATATTTCCTGAATTCACATCAATTACATGTAACGCTTCTGTATGTTCAATCACAAGATATGCACCTTTAGATTGTGGAATAGTTACCGTTTTACCAAAAGCTTGTTTAATTTGTCTTTCGACATTAAACTTCTCAAAAATTGGAACAAATGGATCGTCGTATTCTTTTACCAAATTAATTTTATCTGGTGCAATAACTTCCAAATATTCGCGCATCTCGTCAGCTAATTCGTCATCATCAACAGAAATTTTAATAAAATCATCATTAAAATTATCTCTCAAAATAGAAGAAGCTCTGTCCATTTCGCTGAGAATTTTAGCTGGCGCTTTCTTTTTTTGAAGATTTTTGAAGATTTGAGTCCATTTGTTTAACAAATATGCCAAATCTGCTTGCAATTCTTCTGCGTTCTTCTCTTCGGCAACTGTTCTGATAATAACTCCGAAGCCTTCTGGTGTTAAACCTTCTAAAATTTTGATTAAACGATCGCGTTCTGGTTTTTGTTTGATTTTTTGCGAAATCGAAACACGTTCCGAAAATGGAACTAAAACTAAATATCGACCAGCAATTGAAATTTCAGAAGTAATTCTTGGTCCTTTCGTATGGATTGGTTCTTTTGTAATTTGAACCAAAACGGAATCACCTGGAGCAAAGATTTCTGTAATTTGTCCATCTTTGTCAATCGGCTCTTCCATACGGAAGTTCTTCAATTTTTCGGTTTTGTACGTGCCATTTGCTACAATTTTGTTGTAAGCATTTGACGAGCGTATTTGTGGACCTAAGTCATGGTAATGTAAAAATGCATCTTTCGAATAACCAATGTCAACAAAGGTTGCATTTAAACTGGGAGCTAATTTTTTGATTTTACCCAAGTAAATGTCGCCAACTGCAAAGCCATCATTTGCAGTATCTTGATGAAATTCCATCAAGCGACCTTCATCTAAAACTGCGATGCGTACTTGATCAGCTAAGGCTGAAATCACTAATTCTTTACTCATCAAAAAATTATGTTTTTAAAAATGATAAAAGCACTTTCCAAAATTTCCATTGAAAAGTGCTATCTTGTAAAAAGACTAAATTATTAATAGCTTAGCTACTAATTATTTTTTCTTTTTGTGTCTGTTAAGACGACGACGTTTTTTGCGTTTGTGCGTCGCTACCTTATGTCTTTTACGTTTTTTTCCGCTTGGCATGATACAATTATTTTATTGTTATTTGATTACGTTTGCTTCGCTAGTCTTTACATCTTCGATGAAAGTCTTCGCTGGTTTAAATGTAGGAACGTTGTGTGCTGGGATAATGATAGAAGTACCTTTTGTAATGTTTCTACCTGTTTTTTCAGCTCTAGTTTTAATAGTAAAAGAACCAAATCCTCTTAAGTATACATTTTCTCCTTCTACTAATGATTTAATCACCTCCTCCATAAACGATTCTACCACTCTTTGAGTATCGCTCTTTTCAAGTCCTAATTTACCTGAAATGTTATTTACTATTTCTGCCTTTGTCATAATTCCTCTTATTATTCTTAAATTTGAAAGCGGGTGCAAATATAACGATAGTATCCCAACAAAAAAAGATTTTTTCAGTTTTTATGAACTTCAACTATCTGATTTTGTCATATTTTGACAAAAATAAACGAGATTTACCTTGGCGTCATACAAAAGACCCATTTCACATTTGGTTGTCGGAAATTATTCTCCAACAAACAAGGGTTGACCAAGGTATGAAATTTTACAATAATTTCATACAAGAATTTGAGACTATTTTCGATTTGGCAAATGCCGACGAACAAAAAGTCCTAAAATTCTGGCAAGGACTGGGTTATTATTCCCGTGCCAGAAATTTGCACTTCACGGCAAAGACGATTGCTGATGAATTAAATGGACAATTTCCGAATAATTTCAAAGATTTAAAAAAGCTAAAAGGCGTAGGAGATTACACTGCTGCTGCAATTGCATCTATTGTATATGATGAATCTGTGCCTGCTGTAGACGGAAATATGTTTCGAGTTTTTGCGCGATATTTTAATATTACAGATGATATAAGTTCGCCAAAAACAAAGAAGATTTTCTGGGATTTGGGCTTAGAAATCATTGATAAAAAACGTCCAGGTGATTTTAATCAGGCGGTGATGGATTTGGGTGCAACGATTTGTACACCAAAACAACCAAAATGTGAAATTTGTCCACTTAATGAGTCTTGTGAAGCGCTTCGATTAAATAAAGTAAACGAATTGCCTATCAAATTGAAAAAGACAAAAGTATCAAATCGTTTTTTACATTTTATTTTCATCGAAAATGAAGATAAAATTGCGTTGTCTAAACGAATTGGAAATGATGTTTGGAAAAATTTATTCACTTTTCCAAAAATCGAAACTGAAACTGATTTGTTGGATAAAGGTTGGATTTTAGATAAAAATCTTGAAAATAATTTAACTTTTATCGAAGAAGAGAAACACATTTTGTCACATCAAAATTTATTTATAAAATATTGGAAATTAAATGTATCTTTAAAAGATATAACAAATTTGCAAGCCGAAAATGATTTTGAAATGATTGCTTTAAACGATCTCGAACATTATCCGCTTCCAAAACCAATAGAAAAATTTATAAATAAACATTATTTGGATTAACTTTGTAAGTAACAAGCCACTAAAAACCTATTACAACTATGAATGGAACAACGAATAAAGTACTTTTGATCGGAAATTTGGGCGATGATGTAAAATTGCATCATTTTGACGAACAAAATTGTATTGGACGATTTCCTATTGCAACGACAGAATCATATATCTCTAGAACGGGAGAGCGAATTACAGAAACAGAATGGCACAATATTGTGACACGCAATAAATTGGCAGAATTATGTGATCGTTATCTAAAAAAAGGAGATAAAGTTTTTGTTGAAGGACGTATCAAAACGCGCAAATGGGACGATAACGGACAAACGCGTTATACAACAGAAATCGTAGCAAATTCAATCGAGTTTTTGACACCCAAAATTGACAATGAACAACGTCAAGCCATGCAAAATGATCAGAACAAAGTTCAGCAAAGTCAACAAAACACAACAGTTGTCGAGCCGCCTTTTATAGATGAAGGAGAAGACGATTTACCTTTTTAGAAATTAAAAAATTAAATGAATTTTACAAAACTTAACGTTTTACGTTATACAATGAATTTTAAAACTATAATAGCATTATGTAGTAGTGCTATTTTTTTTGTGTCGTGCAATAAAAACGAGGAAGTTGCCAAACCTTTAGGGCAAGTTCGTCTCGAATATCCGCAACAAACTTATCTATCATTCAAAGAAAATGTGCCTTATACTTTTCAGTATTCAAACTTTGGGAAGGTGATTGCAGGGAAAAAACCAAACTCTTTCAATATTGTTTATCCACGAATGAAAGCAACAATTTACCTGACGTATTTTCCAGTTCAGTCACCACAAGATTTAATCGTTCAAATAAAAGAAAGTGAAAGTTTTGTACAAGAACAGACGGTTAAAGCCAGTTTTATCTCGCCACAAGAATTTTCTTTTCCAGAAAAAAAGGTTTTTGGTACTATGTATGAATTAGGAGGAGAATCAGCGATTAATATTCAATTTCATGCGACGGATAGTGTAAAGAATTTTTTAGCAGGTTCGGTTTATTTCAAAACTCAACCAAAACCTGATTCTTTAGCTCCAGCAGTTGATTATATCAAAAAGGATGTAAAAAAATTGTTAGAAACCTTAGAATGGAAAAAATAAACAGCTTTGATAAATAAATTCTATTAATTTTGTAATCGTTTAATAAAATTAGAACATAAATAAATTTAAAACAATATGTTAATACAGATAGCTACCTTAATGCTTAGTTTGATGCTTTTAGTAATGTTGCACGAGCTAGGACATTATGTTACAGCGCGATGGTTTGGCGTTCGTGTCGAACGTTTCTTTTGTTTTTTCGATGTGAAATTTGCCATTTGGAAAAAGAAAATTGGAGATACTGTTTATGGTATCGGTTGGTTGCCTCTTGGAGGATACGTAAAACTTTCGGGAATGATTGACGAAAGCATGGATTTGGAACAAATGAAACAAGAGCCAAAACCATGGGAATTCCGTGTGAAACCAGCTTGGCAACGATTAATCATTATGTTAGGTGGTATTATTGTGAATATCATTTTAGCGATGATTATTTATACTATTTTATTCATTTCTCAAGGAAAAAGCTTTGTTGATGTAAACAAAATGCAATATGGAATCGAAGCGAATGCAACGCAAACTAAATTTGGCCTGCAAAAAGGTGATATTCCTGTAGGCGTAAATGGTGTTAAATATCAAGCATTAAACGAAATAGGAAAAGAAGCTTTATTAGGTGGTGAAACTTTAGATGTAAAACGTCAAGGAAAAGAAGTTTCTTTACCAATTACAGAAGATTTCAGAACTGAAATTTTAAACGCTAAAGGCGCTTTCTTTATTCCTCAAATGCCAACTGTTGTAGATTCGGTTGTTGAGAATAGTGCAGCACAAAAAGCAGGTTTATTAAAAGATGATAAAGTAATTGCTATTGATGGTTTCACAACACCTCTATTTTCAGATTTAACAAATAAATTAAAAGAATACAAAGGGAAAACTGTTTCTTTGAGTGTTGAAAGAAAAGGTGAGCCTGTAGAGTTGATGGTTAATGTAGGTAAAGATGGAAGCATTGGATTCCTAAGATCAACAGCGTATTTAGATTCATTGATTTCTAAGGAAGATTATACAATTGGTGAAGGAATCGCAAAAGGAATTGTAGAGCCATTTGAAGCGATTGCAACGCAAGTTCGTGGAATTGGAACATTATTCCAAGTAAAAGACGGTCGTAAGCAAGTTGCTGGGCCAATTGGAATGGTAAAACAAATGCCAAAAGAATGGAACTGGTTATTTTTCTGGTCATTTACGGCTATGATTTCTGCTTGGTTAGCATTCATTAACTTATTACCAATCCCAGGTTTGGATGGTGGACATGCTGTTTTTGCTATCTATGAAATGGTGACAGGTAAAAAACCAAGTGAAAAAGTTTTAGAAAAAGCACAAATGGTTGGAGTTGTAATTATCTTAGGATTAATGGTATTCATATTTGGGAACGATATTGTGAATATGATTTTTAAATAAATTTTAAAATATTTTTTGTGGGTGTAAAAAATACTTCTATATTTGCACCCACAATTAAGCAACATTCCTCCTTAGCTCAGTTGGTTAGAGCATCTGACTGTTAATCAGAGGGTCCTTGGTTCGAGCCCAAGAGGAGGAGCTTTTTTAGTGAAACGTCAAACAAAGACTTAAAAATAAAATTTTAAAATATCGGATTTTCCTCCTTAGCTCAGTTGGTTAGAGCATCTGACTGTTAATCAGAGGGTCCTTGGTTCGAGCCCAAGAGGAGGAGC
>NZ_DKHL01000034.1:0-41708 GCF_002453775.1 Empedobacter sp. UBA6745 | reverse complement strand
TCTGAACAACCAGAGGGAATAGGTGAACTAGTTCGGCTCTTAAACAGCAAGGTTTATACTGAGCATTAGTCCTAT
This sequence comes from Empedobacter sp. UBA6745, assembly GCF_002453775.1. Taxonomy (NCBI): domain Bacteria; kingdom Pseudomonadati; phylum Bacteroidota; class Flavobacteriia; order Flavobacteriales; family Weeksellaceae; genus Empedobacter; species Empedobacter sp. UBA6745. Next base: position 41,633 of record NZ_DKHL01000034.1, on the reverse strand, counting down.
TTCCCTCTTTGGTTTATAGTGCCATTTAGAATGTGAAGCATCGAGGCTTATTAATAGCGTTAGCAATAAAACCAATTGGTTGCCAGAGTTATTTTCCTAAATCTAAATTTATGAAAAAAAATGTAATTGGTATTGACGTATCTAGAGATACACTTGATTATTGCATCTTGGATGTAGAGAGTCATTTAAAAATTGATAAAGGAACCATTGCTAATGAAGAAAAAGCTATACTGAAGTGGTTAGGAGATTTTGATGTTAAAAATACAATAATCAGTTTTGAGCACACAGGTCACTACGGAGCCCTATTAGCCTGGATTTTGGAAGATTCAAAATTTGTTTATTATATAATCAATCCCTTAGATCTCCAGCGTTCGTTGGGCATTCAGCGTGGGAAATCTGATGTTGTTGATGCTTACAGAATCGCAGAGTATACCATTGGGAATAAACATAAATTAAGCCCATTTAAACTTCCAAGTGAAGGTTTACGGAAATTAAAAGTATTAATGACAGCCAGAGAACGTTATGTAAAAATTGCTGTACAGATTAAAAACAGTTTGAAAGCCGAAGAGATTTTAGCAACGAAAGTGGATATAAAAAAGCTAATTAGACTTGAAAATCAACAATTAAATATCATTGAAAAAACGATCAAGACTTTAGAAAAAGAGATGATGGATATGTTGAAATCTATAGATGAATTAAATCTTTCATACAAAAAAATTACTGGAATAATTGGTGTAGGTCCCATTACTGCATTGAAATGTATTATTGAAACGGATAATTTTATGAAGTTTACTGATGCGCGCAAATTCAATTGTCATTGTGGTTTAGCACCGTTTCCATATCAATCAGGAAGCAGTATAAAAGGGCGAACCAAAACACATTTTCTTAGAGATAAAACTCTTAAAGCTATTTTGTTTAATGCTGCTGGATCAGCTATACAACACGATCCACAATTGAGAAACTATTATCTCAATAAGATTGAAAAAGGGAAACATAAATTAACCATTCTTAATGCTGTAGCAAACAAAATTGTACTTAGAATATTTGCTGTGGTAAAAAGAGATGAACCTTTTGTGAAATTAAGTGCTTAAAAATTTGGATTTATCTTAGAATGCTCAATGACATTTCCAATCAGATACTACTTTTTACATAATACATAGTACAACTCTAAAATCTCTATTCTCACATCTAAAATCTCAATTCTAATATCTACTTACTACATTATACCATCCTCTCAATACTCATATCTACTTAATACATATTATATCGTACACTCAACAAACTGCTGTAAAAACTAAAAGAAAATCCGTAAAAATTTAAAGAATACACATGTATTATTTTCTGAAATTTGTAAATAAAACATCGAACGGATTTGGAGAAGAAATACAACATACAAGAGTTTGCAGAATACACCAATATAAAAGGCGTTAAGAATCATCAAATACATCTGACAGATTACGATATGCACCCCAATATTCGAAAACAATCAGCCCCCATTCAGATTGATTTCTACCTATTGGCTATTAAGCTCAATTTCGATAAGACTATTTTTTATGGACAAACCGAATTTGATCCTGCAGAATCCTTTGTTTACCTCGACCAACCCGATGATATTATCCAATGGGATATCGACAACCCCATTTCGGGCTATCACATTTTAATTGATTCGAGCCTCTTTAAGAAAATAGCAAGAACATACAGTTTCACACATTACGGTAATCACGAAGGACTTTTCATCACAAAAGAAGAAGAAAAAATTATAACCGATTTGTTTCAAAAAGCATTTACGGAATACAACCGAAGCCAAAATTTTTCGAAAGACATTGTAGTTTCCTATGCTTCTCTAATTCTTTCTTATATTCAGAATTTTTACAACCGTCAGTTCGATTCCCGAAAAGAATTATACAACAAAACCGTTTCAGATTTCTATAAAAATTTAGAGAACTATTACGACAATTCGCAAGAAATAAAGATGCCTAATGTTTCCTATTTTTCGGAATTAGCTAATTTATCTTCCAATTATTTTGGCGATTTAATCAAGCATTTTACGGGTAATTCTCCACAGGAACATATTCATCAGCATATCATTCAGATTGCGAAAACCAAATTAAGAAACACTTCGCATACTATAAGCGAAATAGCGTATAGCTTAGGATTTGAGTATCCTTCTTATTTTACAACATTTTTCAAAAAAGAAACAGGTATTTCCCCTACTCTTTTCCGTAATCAGTAAATTGTTGAAGCATTAAGGTAAAATGTTTAAGAACCTACCGTATAACATTAATGAACTTTGTCTCATCAGATAATTTTAAAAATTACAAGAATGAAAACGGTAAAATTCAAAAACAAAAATTGGGAAGTTGCAGCAATCCTTCAATTCCCAGAAAACTTTGACGAAAATCAAAAATATCCTGCCATAGTTTGTGCACACCCAATCAGCAGTTGCAAGGAACAAACCGCAGGTAATATATATGGTAAAGCATTAGCTGATGCAGGTTTTGTTACATTAGCTTTTGATGCCTCACATCAGGGCGAAAGCGGTGGTGAGCCCAGATTTTTAGAAGACCCTTCTACCCGTGTAGAGGATTTCCGTTGTGCAGTAGATTATCTAACTACACTTGCTTTTGTAGACAAGAATAAAATCGGTGTTTTGGGTGTTTGTGGTGGCGGAGGTTATGCTGCCAATGCAGCGATGACCGAAAGAAGATTTAAGGCGGTAGTGACTGTTGTAGGTGCCAATTATGGTCGATTGATGCGTGAAGGCGACCTTTCTGCCGATGCAGCAATCAAAACATTAGAAACCATTGCAGACCAGCGTACAGCAGAAGCTAACGGAGCAGAACCATTGATTACCGTTTATGTAGCCCCAAATGAAGACGCAAGAATACAGGCAGGATTAAACGATATTGATATCGTAGAAGCGGTTGATTACTATACCACTCCAAGAGGACAGCACCCCAATTCTCCCAATAAACTGTTGTTTTCAGGATTAGCTCCCGCAGTTGCGTTTGATGCTTTTCATTTAGCAGACCATTTACTAACACAGCCTTTACATATTGTGATTGGAGATAAGGTCGGAGCATTTGGTTCGTATAGAGACGGTTATGAGCTGTTCAATAAAGCAGCCTCAAAAGATAAAAGTATTCAGGTTGTTTCAGGAGCAAGTCATTATGATTTATACGATATTCCCGAATACACTTCTCAGGCTTTGGACAAAATAATTCCATTTTTCAAAAAAAATCTTGCCTAAAAGTAAAGGTAAACCAACACAAAAGTCGGAAGTTCTATTCTCCCGACTTTTGTGTATAAAAAATATGACTAAGATTGATAATTCTTGTACAAATCAATGTTTTGGATAGAATATAAACGAACAAATTTTATGCGAAACTGAAATGAATTCAGCTTAACGTTTTGTTATTTTAGTACATTTTACATACGACTTTATACATTTTACATCTTAACATTTTACAATCCTCTCAATACTAATATCTAAAATCTACTTTTTACTTTTTACAATTCAAGAATCTAATCTGTAATAATACTTAATACTCATTCTCAATCACAAAAAAACCGTTCTCGAAGAGAAAACACATCAAAAAAAACAATTCAATTTCAGAAATACCAATCATTTTGAAATTAGTATATTAGCCAATATCACGAAATAGTTTATCCAAAAGCAATATACAATATGAACATCAGTAACATAGCCCTAAAATGTAAGATCAATCAAAACGATTTGCAAGAATTAATATATGGTAATATTACAATCGGAATTGAAAAAAGATTAGACGTTTCCAAAGAATCTCTGCAAAATTTTATCTACGGTCACGTTGACGAAGAAATTTCGCGAAAATTTAATCTTGCGAAGGAGGACTTACAATTCCTACGCTATCAAAAAGGCGGAGATGGAGCGATAGGAATGATTATGGGATTGCTTTTAATAAAATAGAACCAGATAAAATACCAACTTGCGACAATGAACCCGCTTAATTTTCATTTTAAAAAGCCAGATACTGATTTAGTCGACTTTGTCTATGCGTTTTCGACTTTGACGAATGTCGCAGAGATAGATAAAGGAATTATTATCCCAAATGGAAAAATTGATTTGATGTGGTGTAAAACGAAAGATAAATGTTTTTGTGTCAAGACTTCCCCGAAGGGCATATGAATTCATTTAAAAACAATAATAACTCATGAATAAAAATGAACATATAATTATTATCAACTTGTAACAATTTTACCTAAGCTCCACTAACTCCATTCAAGAAGGGAATTATGTATATTTATCGTCTAAGTCTTCGATACAACGTTTTGCAAACGTCACTCTGACTGACAAATCAAGCCTCCTGAGCAAAATCAAAGGATAATTCAGCTTAACTTATACGTTATTATTAACATAATTGCATTTACTAAATGTCATCTTGAACTCGTTTCAGAATCTCATCAAATAAATAATCCAGACTTATATAAATTATAAAAAAATCCAGACGATATGTCTGGATTTTTTATGATCAATTTTTAAATTTAATTAGATAATCTAATAACTGGATTAACTAAAGCTTCTTGACAATTTTGAAGCTTTACTCTTAAATATTGTGGATTACCATAATTTACTCCTTGTCGTTTAGTTTGCACTTTAACAAGAATAATTCCTTCATTTTCGAATTCTGTATATAATCTGTCTATGTTATAATACATAACTCCTGCTCCTGAATGACTATATTTTAACTGAGAATTTAGAATATCTTCTACCTCTAAAATTTCTTTGATTGGATTTCCATCTTTATCTAATAAAGGTAAATTATTATCCGGATCCTCATCTTCGTCAGGAAGCGTATAAATACCACCAAACTTAACTACTTTTGCAAAAGAAATTTCATATTCTGTACAAAAATCGGGACTTTTAATTGCTAAAAAGTCTGCTGCACAAATTTTTGTCACTTCTTTTGAATCTTCTTGTCCTTCGAATAACATCATTGGCGCAACACGAATATCATGAACATGTAAACCATCTCCTAAGTTTACAGAAACCGTATTAAATTGCTGAATTTCGAAAGAATCGAATGGGATTGTAATTGGTTTAGATATTACAGCTCTACGTTTATTTTTAAAGTTAAACAAACCTATATCTAAAATTCTAAATTTCTCCATATTCTCTTCTCCTACTTTTGTATCACCTAAATAATAAACAATTTTAAAATTTCCTAATTGTAATAAACTCAAGTTTAAGACATTAATATTTGGATAAGCCAATGTTACTTGAATTTGATCTCCAGGTCGAGCAGCTTGTCTCAAATGTGTACGTAAAAATTGTTGATTCAACACCCCTGCCGTTGCATTAAATAAGGTGTAACTATCATAATTATCATCTACAGCATAATAAGGATGTACTACAGAAGATAAACTACTTGCAACATTCAACACTTCTGAACGGTTACCCCAAGTGACATCATGTGTAAATTCATTCAACTTAATATCTACATTTTTGATACCTGTTAAATCTGTTCCATCTATATCTTTTTGTTCCGTTGGATAAAGTAATGATGAAGGTGGGTTGACAGTAATATCGCCTAGCGGTTTATAATTTGGATCGGTTACAAGTTCCTCTTCTTCTATATATGCATGGAAGACAGTAGCCAAATCAGCTACAGAAAGTAAAGAACCTAATTGTACACGAACCCCATTATAAGCTACATGAGTACCATTGCTTTTGGCAGGAATAAAAGAAAAATCGAATACATTATCTCCTTTCAATAAATCTAATACGCCTCCTTTTACACCAAACGACGTTCCTGCATTCTCATTTGTAATGCCTATTGGGATACCGCTTGTTAATCCAATATCATTTGGATCAGTAGCACTAGTATATCGCCCTACTACCGATAAACCTCCAGCGACTTTAAGTCCAGAATATTGTTCACCTAATTTTATGGATACTTTTTTTCCTTTTAACTCTTCAGCCGTATATAAAACACGTTTAGATTTTGGATCATTTGGATCAGATAATTTTGTAAAATATAAATCTACACCTACAGTACCAATTCCCAAAACAACAACACCTCCAATAATTGTTGCATAATCAGCACGGTTTCCATTTACTGCTTTTTCTTTATTAGCAACACCACTTAATCCAGAACTCCAATCTCTAACATCTGTTGCAAAAATCTTTTTCTTAACAATATCACAATCTTTTAAATCATAAACAATCAATTTTATCGTTGTATATGTATTACATCCTACTCTAGCTCCACCTGTAGTAGTCGCTTCTATTGTATAAGAATATTCTCCTTTCTTAAGATTTGAAACTGTATTTCCATCAACTTTTTTACCATCAGCATCATAAACTGTAATGGTAGAAGGGAATTTTGTTGACACAGTAGGAAAAGTAAAACTTGTTCCTTGTTCTGCTGCAAAAGCATTGATATTATCAGGTAGAGTAATTGTATTCTCTTCAGATGGTATAACCAATACAGGAGCTGTATAACTATCAAATCTACTTACCGCTAAGGTATGATAGATATTTGCTTTTCGTCTTACATAAAAAGGTTTTGTTACATTTTCTACGATTATCGAATTTTTGCCATCAACTTTTATACTTCCAATTGATCCTATGGTTGACTCACCACTACTCTCACCTGACGGAGGTGTAATATTTAGCATATTATCAGAATTAGTCCAAGTTACTCCTTTATCAAAACTAATTTCCCAACTATATTTTCTACCAACTAAAGAAAATGGTGTAGAACTACCTCCACCTGCATTTTGTTCTACAATTTTCGCACTAGAATTATAACATACCCCAGAATTTTCTACAAAAATACTCCCTGGATCCCAACCAGAATAAGGAGATTCACTTCCCAAAAAAGTAACAGCAATATCTTGACAAACACCAACCATATTACATAGTGTATAATAAATAGCACCTGTTGGTTTCACTGCGGCAGCTGTAGTAGTAATTTCTCCTGTTGTAGTATTCAAACTAATTCCATTAGGCCAAGTTCCTTTTGGAGAGATCTTAGCATTCTGTTCTATTCCAGAAAAAATAAATCCTTGTCCAGCTATACCTCCATTATAAATATCATTTGAACTAACAGTTGAATATGTTTTAGGGCCAGCAACCCAATCATAAACATCAGTATTTCCTTTAATAGATACGCCTAAATCCTGTTTTACTGTAATTTTTGCAATTGAAGATACGCCTAACAAATTTGTAATTTGATATTCTAACGGATTAGTTAATGCTGGAGCATTTGCTGCAATTACTAATTGCCCATTTGTATCAATTGAATAACCTGTAGGCCAAGTACCCAATGGAATTATAGATGAATTTTTACCTGTTCCATTCAAAACAATACTTCCTACAACTTTAGAATACGAATCATTACCAATGATTGAATATACTCCTCCCTCTAATGTGGTTGTGATAGCATCATCATTCGCTTTGATAATATCATCAATAACTCCATTTTGTGGATTACAATCTATTATATCAGCCGAAGGATCAACAACTTCTTCTAAAACGATGTCATCTATATAAAAATCATTTCCTGTTTCACTCGTCGTATAGTTATTTCTTAAAGAAACAGCGATATCTGTATTACAATTTTGATCAGTCGGTGTAGTAAAAGTCCAAAATAACTGTTCCCATTTATTGGCTTCACTTAATTTCAAAGTCTTTTGATTATTCCCAGTTAAATTACTACCTAGAAGCTGTTCTGTAAGAATATTTTGCGCCTCCATTTTAAGGTCAAATACACTACTACCATTACCCATTACCCAAGCTGATAATTTGTATGTTGTACCTGTTTTCAGGGTAACAGCTCTGCGATAATACTGATTTCTTATCGTACCAGCATTAACAACCATTACAGCTCCATTTGTATTGGCTGTATGATCCGAAACACTTAACCACCAACTTCCAGTTCCAGCTGTACCATTATCAAATACATCTTTCAAATTAGCTGGTGCGACTACAACATAATAACCATCACTGATATTTTTTAGCCATCCATTATAATTAGTTAATCCATAGTTGCTTGCAGGTGTACCGATAGGATTATCCTTACAAGTTGGTCTTGTTGCAGCGACGTAATATGATGTTGCAGCCCTATAATAAGGTGTACATGTATAAGGTGAAACTTCTAAATTTAAATCATTACCAGCTTGTGGTACATAAGGAGATGATTTTCGTGTAGTTGATTGTCCAAAATCTTCTTTAAAGATGATTTGTGCATTAGTTTGTTGTAAAGCAAACAACGCAAGTAAACCTATAAGATTCTTTTTTATATTTAATTCCATATTGTAATTTCTAAAGATTCAACGAATCATTAACCCCTATTAACTACTTAACCTTTAGCACAATATTCATAAAAGAACCATTTCTAATAATAGCATTAGGCGTTACTTTGTATGTAAGAATTCCATTATCATCTACTTTTATATCTGTAAAAACAGTATTATCTGCATATGTTACAAAATATTCATAATGATCTGCTTTTAATACAATCTCTTGAAGACCATTGCTTGTCGTACTAGTTGCAATCGGAGTTTTAAATTGTTGTTGATACAAATCGTGTAACTTTACTGTAAAAATAGACGTTGTATTATCATAAGTATACGACAAATTTGATGTATCTACTACTCTACTGTCTGTTACCACTGTAGGTAATACAATAGAAGGCATGTAAAAGAATCCTGAATTCCCATTTCCAGAAGATAATTTAACCCAAACAAGGCCATCAAAATAATAAAAACCTTCTGCATTTATATTAACAGCTGTACCTGTCTGAGAACCTGTACTAATATTATTAATAAAAACCATTGTAGACTTATCTACATTAAGCATCGATTGTGCTCTCTCTCTATCAACTCTTGGAATTAAAACACCTTCTACAGTTTCTAAAGTTCCTGTTGAATTAACTGCTGTAACATCTAATGTCGCTTTAGGATCATTAGTTCCAATACCTACCTGAGCCAAAACAAATACTGAGGGTGCAGCAAATGCAATAGCAAGTAAAACTTTTTTCATAATTTTTTTATTAATTAAACCAACTTAAAACTACAAAGTATAATAGGAAGACATGATGATATTTATCAAATACAGACATTTATAAATAACTTAATTCTTTATAAAAAGAATAATTCCTTATGTCCCATACAATTAAAAACAAACTCATTTTAAATGACTTAAATCAATATGATTTTTAACACTTTATAGGTTAGTTGTGAAAAATCATATAATCTTCATTTTTTTTTGGATTAAATAAAATTTCAAATAAATAAAATAGAAATAACATAAATTTTCATTTACCAAACCTCTTTTTATTAATTTTAAATTGGAAATAACAGATTATTTTCATATGATATTGTAAGTAAGGTCGTAAGTTGAATACGTTTTCTATTTATAAAGTATCCCGTTTGTACTTTAGCTGAGTACAAATTATTCTCAGTTAGATTAGAAGTTTCTAATTGTTTTATAAGTAATGATTAAAATATAAAAACTAACTCAGCTAAGCAAACAGAACATTATATTTCAAAATTTTTAATAACAACTTTACCTTTTCATTTTTAAAATAGTATTTTGCATAGATGAATGTTTTCTCTTATCATATCGCAAAGCTTAGTCATTTTCAAGCCTTTAAATTGATGCTTTTTCCTTTGAAAACAAGTGAAATTATTGGATTGAGTCATTCCGAAACGATGTCTGCTATGAAATTAGGTTCGCCTATTTTTTCGAAAACGAGAATTTTTAACCAAACTATTGTTGTATTTGCACAATGGGAAGATGAAAAATCTTTAGAAAACTTTCTAAAAAATAATTCATATGGTAAACTTTTAGCGAGAGGCTGGCATGTTCGATTAGATTTTTTAAGACAATGGGGAAATATTTCTGGTTTTCAAATTCCGACAGAAAAAATGGAGGAAAACAGGAAAAATGAGCCTGTTGTTGCGGTAACAATTGCACGAATGAAATACACAGAAATTCCTCGTTTTCTACGCTGGGGAAGACCTGTTGAGAAGTTAGTTCGAGATCACAAAGGCACTACACTTTCGTTGGCTTCTATTCGATATCCCAATATTATTTCGACATTTTCGATTTGGAAATCTCAATCAGAAATGACGGATATGGTGAATGGACATAGCAAAATGCCTGATCCAAAAAGACATGCTAACGCAATGAAAGAGCGTAATCGAAAGGATTTTCATTTTGAATTTACAACTCTTCGTTTTAAGCCAATTTCTGAACATGGACAATGGAATAATTGCAATTCTTTTCTTCCTAAAATTAAAAATATTTAGATGAATTTAGCTTTTACAATGCAAAAATTTCAGGATTGGTTTACGCAACAATGGGTGATTCTTTGGGGAAGAAAAATTAATCCAACTGATTTTCCGTGGTTGATTGCTCCTTTCGGTGAATTGTACGGAATTGGTGAAGAGTTTATGTATCAATTAGCAAAAAAAGAGAATTTAATTATCGCTCGAAATTCAACTTCAAAAGGATTATTAAGTTCTATTCATGAATTAAATTTAACAGATCATCAGCTAGAAAATCTATCAAAAAAAGTGATTGCTTTTTATGAAGCTACAGCAAATTACGATTTAGAATTTAATGTAAAATGGAATCCTTATTTTTCATTTTTTGGTTATTTGGTCAACCGATTATTTAGCCAACGGATTAATCAATTAAATATTCCGACAAAAAATATTGCGCAATCCGAAGATTTGGTAAGTGAAATTATTACGCTAAATCACCCGCAAAACAATAAAACTATTTACACCATTTGGTTGAGAAAATTCAAAACTTCAGGTAAAGTGATTTATTCGGGAATTTACGGAACCTGTACACTTCCTTCTGGAAAAACGTGTATCAAAGCTGTTTTTCCTTTACCAAAAGGTAATGCAACGGTTATTATGAAACCAAGCGTTGGTCTTGAAAATGAATTGATTTTAGATTCGAGTGGAAAACAATTTGGCGATGCTGGTTTCTACTTTTTATTGAATGATGCAAAACACAATTATTGGGCACAATTTATTTCTTCGTTTACTGATCAATTAATTGTAAAAGAAAAAGATAATCATTTACGAGCAATTCAGACACTAAAACTTTGGGGATGTAAAGTTTCACAATTTACATATCGCATTCAGAAGAAACCCAAATAAAACCATTTCTTCACATAAATTTACAAATAGTTTTAATTAGCTTTATATTATGAATCATTCAGAAATATTTTACAAAGTTGATATCGTTGTGATTGGTGCTGGACAAGCTGGTTTATCTGCGGCCTATCATCTCAAAAAAAGAGGAATAAACCCCGGAAAAGGTTTTGTGATTTTAGATGACGAACCACATGCTGGCGGTGCTTGGCAACATAGATGGGATTCGTTGACATTGAGTATAGTGAATGGAATTAATGATTTACCAGGCTTGACTTTTTCTGAAGCTGTACATATACAAGACAAGGAATTGCAAGCGAATAAAGCTGTTCCTGCTTATTACGAAAAGTATGAAAAAGAATATGATTTTCCCATTATTAGACCATTGCGCGTTGATAAAGTAGAAGAAAATAATGGTCGATTTCTTATCCGAACAAATGGTGTTCAATTTAGTGCAAGAGGAATTGTAAATGCAACAGGAACATGGAAAACGCCTAATATTCCTCATTATCCTGGAATCGAAAAGTTTGAAGGAAGACAATTGCATACCAATCAATATAAAAATGCCGAAGAATTTATTGGACAACATGTGATTATTGTGGGAGGTGGAATCTCTGCCGTTCAATTATTAGGCGAAATCTCAAAAGTTACCGAAACAACTTGGGTAACAAGAAGACCGCCCGATTTTAGAGATAACAAATTCACCGAAGAATTAAGACGAGAAGCCGTAGCAATGGTAGATAAACGCGTGAGAGAAGGCTTGCCTACTCAATCGGTAGTTTCAGTTACTGGATTACCTATTACCCCTGCAATCGAAAGTTTGTTGCATACAGATGTTTTAGATCGAAAACCGATGTTCGATGAAATTACAGAAAAGGGCGTTAAATGGAACGACGGAACGGTATTAAATGCTGATGTAATCTTTTGGAATATTGGATTTCGACATTCATTGGACCATCTTGCTCCTCTTCATTTACAAAATGAAAAAGGTGGAATTGAAATGAGTGGAAAATTAGCTACACAAGTTGCAAAAGATCCAAGAATTCATTTAACGGGATACGGTCCATCTGCCTCTACAATTGGTGCAAATAGAGCCGGCTCAGCTGTTGCAAGAGAAATAATTGCTTATTTAGGTTTATAACTTTAACATTTATTTAATCAACGTATTTAGTATTAAATAATTACATATAAAAATCTAATATTAAATGGATAATTTAGTTGATTAGAGCGAATTATAATTAAATTTTTTCATTATAAATAATCAATAATTTTATGAGTTCTATGATTTTAATTAGTGGAATTCACAATCCTAACGATTATATTTGTAAAAATTTAAAATTAGTAATGACAGCAGTAATCATTATCTTTGTTATACATTGGTATGCTTCTTTATTTTTCCAAACTTTTTTTCATCACCGATATGCATCACATGCAATGTTTACGATGTCAAGAGCTTGGGAAAAAATCTTTCACGTTTTAGCGTGGATTTTTCAAGGTTCATCTTATCTAAGTCCCTACACATACGGGGTTATGCACAGACATCATCACGCGTATGCAGACACAGAAAAGGATCCACATTCGCCACAATATGATCCAAATTTCTTTGCGATGATGTGGAGAACACGTATTGTTTACAACGAAATTGACCACGATAAAACACAAGTTTTAGAAAAATTCAAAAAAGGTGTTCCTTCTTGGCGTTCTTGGGATAGATTTGCTGGAAATAATGCTGTACGTTTAGCTTGGGTAATCATTTACATATTAATTTATGTTGCTGTTGACGCACCACTTTGGACGTATTTTGTATTCATTCCAATGCAAGTTTTAATGAGCCCACTACATGGTGTAATCATCAACTGGTTTTCACACAAATTAGGTTACCGTAATTATGATGTTGGAGATACTTCGACAAACTTGATGCCGATTGACTGGTTAATGTGGGGAGAATGTTTGCATAACAATCACCATAAATTTGGTGGACGTCCTAATTTCGCAGTTAAGAAATGGGAATTCGATCCGATGTATCCATGCATTTGGGCAATGAATAAACTGAATATTATTCAGTTCAAAAAAGGTAAATTAGACACCGATTATATGTAAAATGAAAGCGATTCAAATTATTGAATCGCTTTTTTTATTTCTTCTGATAAACAATACTTTCTATATATTTTTTGAAAAATAGTTTGTTTTCGACGATTTCAAAATACGACATAAAACTTTGTTGCATTTTAGGTAATTGAGAAATATCCAAACCAATAACAATTCTAAAAAAGCTTAACATTACGTTCGTTACACTTTTTTGCCAACCTTTCTGATTTTGTACAAAATCAACATAAAACCACAATCCTCCTACTTTCAAATACGAATTTAATTGGTTAAATAATTCTTCTGCTTTAGGTTGATTAAAATGATCGAACAAAAATGTTGTCATCACTACATCATATTTTTTATCCGTTTCGAAATCAAAAATATCAGCACCAATAAAATTGATATTTAAATTTGACGTTTTTTCTTTTTGGGCTAAATCAATCATTCTCGAAGAAAAATCAACATAATCTATTTCCAATTTTAGATTTAATTTTTCTATTTCAGCGATAAATTTTCCCGCTCCTCCTCCAACCCACAAGATTTTATCATTCTCTTTCAAATGTTTCAAAATAACAAAATGAGCTTGATGTTGACGATTCAAAAAAATCAACTGGCTTAACGAATGATAATATGGCGCGATAAAATTATAGTTCATTATTCGAATAAAATTACGCTTAAAATTCCACAAATTGCTTTCAATAAAATCATTCCATCAATCGCAATTAAATAATATAAAATGGCTTTTGGACGATTGAGTTTAAAAGCAAAAATAGCTAAACAAACAATCGGAATTAACATAAACAAAATGCGGTGAAGTGGTAATCCATACCATATTCCGAAGATTACAAAACTCAAAAATCCTAAAAATATTAAGGGCAAAATAATGCGGTTTAACGTAAAATGATAACCATATTTTACAACAAAGGTTTTTAAATTTCGGTTGCTATCATCTTCATAATCTTTCAAATCAAACAAAATCGCATTCACAACGCAATACATAAAGGTTTGAGAAAATAGAAAATAGAATTTTGCATCAATGACATAATGCGTTTCATTCTTCAACATCAAAAATAAAACAGGTAAAAAAACAGTTGTAATCGCCCAAGTCCAGCCAATTAAAAATGGCTTTAACAACATCGTTTTACGCAACGAAATACCTAATTTGAAATCATAATAACCAAAGGATAAAATTGTTGTAAAAAATAAGACAGTCAACCATTTCCAAGTTAATATTTCGTAATTCGGTAAACAATTTATCGCTAAAATAATTCCAGAAATTAAAGCGATTACAGCTAAAATAAATGTATAAATACGAACAGATTTACGATGCGTAATGTAAAACTGAGTTCTGGGATTACTAGATGATTTTAAAGATTTTGGAATTCTGTAGGCGTATAAATAAAACAATACCGTAATGGTGCTAATAAAAGCATAATACGCAATCGAATTAAAAGGTAAACCAATTTTGATATTCGTCTCGATATTGAGCGCAATAGAAAGTAGAATTAAAAAAAAATTGGAAAAAAAAATGTTTACGATAAATCGACTAATCACTTTTTTTTCCATTTTCCTAACAACTTAAACTTTGAAAAACTCTAGAATGACATTTTTATACGTTTCGCCAATCGGAATTTCTTCGTCTTTCAAATATAAGACTTTATTTTGAATTGATTTCACTTTTTTTATCGAAACAATATAAGATCGATGAACACGCACAAAAAGTTGATCGGGCAGTTTTTCTAAAATAGATTTCATCGATATTCGAGCCGTAATTCGCTTTCCATTTTCGAGATGAATTTTTACATAATCATCCAAACCTTCGATAAAATCAATTTCGTCGTAGGCGATTTTATTCAATTTGTAATCAGCTCGAATCGTCAAAAACTCTTTGTCTTCATTCAGTTTTTTATCCACCAAAATCAGCACCGCTTTATTCACCGCTTCCTCAAATCTATCGTAATCTATCGGTTTCAACAAATAATCTATCGCCGCAACATTAAAGCCATCAACCGCATATTCCGCAAAAGCTGTGGTAAAAATAACGGGAATTTTCTTCTCCATATTTTTGTAAAATTCCATTCCATTTGTACGCGAAATTTGAATATCCAAAAACATCAAATCGATTGGAAATTGATTGATATATTTCTGCGCATCTTTCAAATTTGAGAAGGTTTTTACTAACTCAACATATTCATTTCTAGAACAATAATTTTCGATGACCATCAATGCCAACGGTTCGTCATCTATCGCAATTACTTTAATCATTCAAGAAAATTTTTAGTTCAACAATAAATTTAGATAAATCATTATGAATAGCTAATTTATAATGATTTGAGTAAAAATAATCTAATCTCTTTTTCGTGTTCTTCAAACCAATTTCACTTTTCTCAGTTTCAGGGTTTACCTCTTTCGAAATGGTATTTTCTACTCTCAAAAATAATGTTTGTTGCTCAACTTTTATCGAAATAATGACAGGTTGCGAAGCTTCATCAATTACACCATATTTGAATGCATTTTCGATAAAATTAATTAAAATTAATGGCGAAATTCTTAAATCCGCAGGATTTCCTTCAACTTCAAAAATAACAGAATCTTTGTGCGTTAATCTCAATTTTTGTAACTCAATATAATTCTTGATATAATCTAAATCTTGTTGCAACGGCACAAAATCTTTGGAAGAATCCGAAACCACAAATCGCATCATTTTGGATAATTTCATCACAGCATCCGAAGCAGAATCTGACTTTTGAAGCGTTAAAGCATAAATATTATTCAACGTATTGAACAAAAAATGTGGATTAATTTGCGCTCTTAAATAAGCAATTTCCGACAATTGTTTTTCATATTTCACCTCTTGATAACGCTTATTTTGACGAATAAAAAGTGAAACAATCGCCATCATCGAGAACATAATAATTTTCGGACTCCACATCATAAAATCACGTGGCGGTTTTCGAGGTTGAAATTGATCAAAAGGTGGCTTTTTCGGAGGCATTTTATTGAAATGAAACGCCCATTCTGGAAATTTATACACCACAAAAAAGAAAATTATAAGAATGACGATGTAGAAAAAATAACGTTTCTGAAAATATAATTTTGGAATTAATACAAAATAATTCACCAAAAAGAACACTAACAATAAGATGTTTTCGAAAAGCATTCGCTTGAAAAAACCTGTTTTGAAAATGGATTGATCGCTCGAAAAATTTGGCGCAGCAATAAAAGGAATCAACAGAAATATGATTGAAACTATGCTGAAAATAACGATTTCTCTCTTTGTAATTTTTACTTTATTCATCTTCTAACTCAATTGAAACAATAGAAAAATGTTGTCTATTTGGAATCATCAATGTTTTTATATTAGTTTTTAATTCTTCATCCGAAGAAATTAAATAATGATTGTTCACTTCTCCAAAATAGAAATATTGTTTGGTATAAAATGTAAGCGCAACCTTGTGATTTGTGTGATTTTGATTAGATGAATTTATAATATCCAACTCGAAATCTACAAAATTAAGGTGGGTTTTGTTCAAGTTATCTGTGATTTGATACAAATTTCCTTCCAATTGTTCGATATACGGAATCGCCGCCATTCCCACCAAATAATTCAATTGCTCAGCTTTTTTATTTTGGCGCAACAATTCTCGAAAAGTTTCTACTTTATTCGTTTCTTGCTGAAAAAGCTGCTCTTGCAAATAATACTCTTTGTACGTCGCATCAAAAACATATTTCTCCCAAATTGAAGTTGTTGTAGCATCAATCACTAAACGATAAGCAAACTGAACCTTTTTAATTGTTTTCATCTTTTGGTTTTCTATCAAAAGGAGGCATTCCATCTGGAGGTGGTGGCATTCCTGGTCCTCCGCCTATCGGCTCTTTTGCTTCCTCTATATTTTCTGTAGAAATTACAATATTTGCTTCAATTGTATAGCCTTTTTCTAAACTTCCACTCACTTTTGCCAATTGATTTCCGTCTGTATCATCCGAAAAAACATTATCATTCGCATTATACGTATAACCATTCAAACCTTTTGTATAACCATATTCTTTGGCTGAATTTACAATTTTTACAGCAGAATTTTCACCTTCTGGAAAAGCAATTTGAGTCACTTTTAATGATTTCCCTTTTTGATCGTAAATATGAACATGGATATGCGTTGCGCGACTTTCGTACCAACCAGGAAAAATAGAATTGAATTCAACATTTCCATTTTCATCGGTTACTTGTCTACCTCTCAAAAATTTATATGATTTATAATCGGTTGGTTGCATACGCATTCCGCCATATTGCGAATAATTTCCATCTTTATCACAATGCCAAATATCAACAATCGCGCCTATTAAAGGTTGACAGCTTTCATCAACATTTGTTACATTAATTTTAATTGTCGCCTCTACTCCTGTTCGATCGCCTTTTATATTTTTAGATAAAAAATCTTCTGGCTTTTTTGTAGGAAATGGACCTTCTGTTTCAGAGGCCCATACTTCACAATCATTTACAACATTAGAGTCTTTGCAACTCATCAACACTTTTGGAACAATTAAACTTGCTCCTAATAATCCTAAACTATTTTTTATAAAATCTTTTCTTTCCATTTTCTTTTAAATTGAAACTTTAATATTGGATGAAATGGTGTATCCAGCACTCAAACTTCCTGAAACAGTTGCTATTTGCAACCCTTCTTTATCATCACTAAAAACATTATCCTTTGCATTATATGTATAACCCGTCAAGCCTTTTGTATAACCATAAGACGAAGCCGAATTTACCGTTGCAACTGCACTACTTGTACCTTCTGGAAAAGCAATTTGCGTCACTTTTATCGAAACACCATTTGCGTTGTAAATGTGTACATGAATATGCGTTGCACGACCTGAATACCATCCTGGGAAAATACTTGTAAACTTCACTTTTCCTTCAGAATCGGTGATTTGTCTACCTCTCAAAAAATTATAGGATTGATAATTGGTTTGTTGCATTTGCGTCCCTCCATATTGAGAATAATTTCCATCTTTGTCGCAATGCCAAATATCAACGATAATTCCTTCTACAGCAGAACAATTGTTACTCGCATTTTGCACCACAATTTCTATCGTCGCATCAACACCCGTTCGGTCGCCTTTTACATCGCTTCTCATATAACTCGACGGAGTTTTTGTAGGAAAAGGTCCTTCTGTTTCGGTTGGCCAAACCGTACACGATTGATTGGTTCCACCTTCTGTTGTCGAAGTCGAAACATCATTTATTGCATCATCGCTCGAACAAGACGATATAACTTTCGGAACAATTAAACTTGCACCCAATAAACCCAAACTATTTTTGATAAAATCTTTTCTTTCCATTTTGTTATGTATTTTTAGCATTAGTAATCAATTACCATTAACAAAGAATTTTCGCTCAACGATTCAAATTCGACGTGTTCATCTGACTTAATTTCCAATAAATCTCTTGATTCAATTAAACGATTATGAATCTCAAAAATTCCTGTTAACGAAATGACTAACCAATTTCTTTCAACTTTTTTCATTGGTATTTCTGATTCTCTTCTCAAATCAAATTTTCCTAAAAAGACATTAAACAAATCATGGCGAATAATTTTCTCTAATCTATTTTCACGTTCAAAATCAATTGGAACAATCATTTTAGCAATTTGCTGTTTTTCTTTTACCAAAAACAACGAATAGAAATACGAATAATCGTTGCTGTATTCACCTTCGATATCGATAATGGTTCCTTTTTCTAAATAATAAATAAACGATTGATTGACTTCAATTTTCCAATTAAAACCATTCATATTCAAGCGAATATTATTCATCAAAGGCAACAATATCAAATAACCACTTTCTTTAATTACTTTTTGATAAGTACCTTGACCGTTCACAGCAACATCATCAATAAAAGCAAAATCAGAAATAGAATTATCATCATTTAATGCATTAATTCTGATATATTTATTCTCAAATAAATTTCGATTCTCGGCTTTACACAACTTTATCATACTTCATATTATCTTGAAACAAATGTAATTTATCATGTTAATTCAACTAAATTTTAGAGGTTAACCCAAGATTTTTGTAGGTTAATTGAATTATGATTCGATTTTATTTATCTTTAGCAATAGAATTTATACGATCAAACACAACAAAAATGATAAACAAAAAAGTAAACAGCATCGAAGAAGCACTGCAAGGTGTAGAAAGCGGAATGACGCTGGCTGTTGGAGGCTTTGGACTTTCTGGAATTCCCGAAAATCTTATTCAAGGTTTAGTGGACAAAAAAATCAATAATCTTACCTGTATTAGTAATAATGCTGGTGTTGATGATTTTGGTTTGGGATTATTATTACAAGGACGACAGATCAAAAAAATGATTTCTTCTTATGTTGGAGAAAATGCAGAATTTGAACGTCAAATGCTTTCGGGTGAATTAGAAGTTGAATTGATTCCGCAAGGAACTTTAGCTACTCGTTTGATGGCTGCTGGTTATGGGATGCCTGCAATTTTTACACCTGCTGGAGTTGGAACTGAAGTTGCTGAAGGTAAAGAAATCAGAAAATTCACGTTTCACGGAATCGAAAAAGAATATTTGTTAGAATATGCTTTCGAGCCTGATTTTGCAATTGTAAAAGCGTGGAAAGGTGATACTGCAGGGAATTTAGTTTTCCGTGGTGCAACTGCAAATTTCAATCATCCGGCTGCTATGTGCGGAAAAATTACAATTGCCGAAGTGGAAGAATTGGTAGAAATTGGAGAATTAGATCCAAATCAAATTCATACGCCTGGCGTTTATGTCAATCGAATTATTCAAGGTGCGAAATACGAAAAACGTATCGAAAATAGAACTGTTCAACCTAAATCATAAGAAAAAATGTTAGATAAAAATGGAATTGCAAAACGTATTGCAAAAGAAGTACAAGACGGATTTTATGTGAATTTAGGGATTGGAATTCCGACGTTGGTTGCCAATTATATTCCCGAAAATGTAAACGTTGTATTACAATCAGAGAATGGATTATTAGGAATGGGACCTTTTCCTGTCGAAGGTGAAGAGGATCCTGATTTTATCAATGCGGGTAAACAAACGATTACAACTTTACCAGGTTCAGTTTTCTTTGATTCGGCAATGAGTTTTGGAATGATTCGCGCACGAAAAATCAATTTAACAATTCTTGGTGCAATGGAAGTTTCGGAAAATGGTGATATTGCCAACTGGAAAATTCCTGGAAAAATGGTGAAAGGAATGGGAGGCGCAATGGATTTGGTTGCTTCGGCTGATAATATTATTGTAGCGATGCAACATGTGAACAAAGCTGGAGAATCTAAACTTCTGAAAGAATGTACACTTCCTTTGACTGGAATAAAATGTGTCAAAAAAATCGTGACTGAATTAGCTGTTTTAGAAGTCTTACCAGAAGGTGGTTTCAAATTATTGGAACGAGCACCTGGAATTTCTGTGGAATACATCAAAAATGCAACCGAAGGAAAATTAATTATTGAAGGAGAAATTCCAGAAATGATTTTATAAAAAATAAAGATTAGAAAGGAAAGTTGAAAAGCTTTCCTTTTTTTATGCTCGATTTGTTTAACTTTATTCAAATTAATACTTAAAAATCGATGCAAACAAAATTAGTAATCGCTCTACTTTCATTCAATTCTCTTGCTTTTGCACAGCAACCGAATTTAGTGAAATACGTCAATCCTATGATTGGAACAGAAAAAATGGGACACACTTTCCCTGGCGCAACTGTTCCTTTTGGCGCTGTACAATTAAGCCCCGAAACGGATTCTATTCCTTATGCTGTCAATCACAAATACAATCCAAAAGTTTATGATTATTGTGCGGGTTACCGTTTTGAAGATAAAACAATAACTGGATTTAGTCATACACATTTTAATGGAACAGGACATTCTGATTTGGGTGATTTTTTGATTATGCCTACCGTTGGAAAATTAAAACTGAATCCCGGAACTGCTCAAAATCCTGAGAGTGGTTATCGTTCTAGATTTTCACATCAAAATGAAACTGCCGAAGCGGGATATTACAAAGTGAAATTGAATGATTACAATATTTGGGCAGAAATGACCGCTTCTACTCGAGTTGGTTTTCATCAATATACATTTCCAAAATCGGTTGATTCACATATTATTTTGGATTTGAATGCTGGAATTTATAATTACGATGACAAAAATACATGGACATATGTTCGCGTGGTGAATGATACATTGATTACAGGTTATAGACAAACACGTGGTTGGGCAAGAAATAGAACAGTTTATTTTGCGATGACTTTTTCAAAACCATTCAAAAATTATGGACAAAAAAATGAAGACGGACAAGTTGATTATAAAGGCTTTTGGCGTAAATGGAACGAAACGCAGAATTTTCCTTTAATTGAAGGAAAAAAGATCAAAATGTATTTTGATTTTGATACAGAAAAAGATGAAAAAGTAAAGATTAAATTTGCGATTTCTCCAGTCAGTCAAACCAATGCGTTAGAAAATTTGACAACAGAAATTCCACATTGGAATTTTGAACAAGTGCGCAATGAAGCAAAAGAAAATTGGAACAAAGAATTGAATCGAATTCAGATTAAAGCTTCAGAAAATGATAAAATAAATTTCTATACAGCGATGTATCACACCTTCATCAATCCGACAACTTATATGGATGTGAATGGGCAATACAAAGGTTTGGATCAAGAAATTCATCAAGCCAAAGATTTTACAAATTACACCACTTTTTCGCTTTGGGATACCTATCGTGCATTGCATCCGTTGTTCAATATCATTCAGCCAAAACGCAACAATGATATGGTAAAATCGATGATGAAACATTATGAGCAAAATCCAATCAAAATGTTGCCAATTTGGTCGCATTATGCCAACGAAAACTGGTGTATGAGCGGTTATCATTCGGTTACAGTAATCGCAGATGCAATTGTAAAAGGAATTTATAATGGAGATGCTAATGCGGCGTTAAATGCTTGTGTTGCGACAGCAAATAAGCGCGATTACGAAGGAATTGGCGATTATATCGACAAAGGTTATATTCCGGCAGAAAAAAATGGTACATCAATTTCGAATACGTTAGAATATGCTTTCGATGATTGGTCGATTGCGCAAGCGGCTAAAAAATTGAATCGAATGGATGTATACGAAACATTTATGAAGCGTTCTGAAAATTGGAAAAACAATTACGATTCTTCGGTTGGATTTATGCGTCCTCGTTTAGCGGATGGAAGTTTCAAGAAAGAATTTGATCCATTAAATACACATGGACAAGGTTTTATTGAAGGAAATTCGTGGAATTTTAGCTTTTTTGTTCCTCAAAATCCAAATGGATTAATTGAAGCAATGGGTGGAAAAAAGAAGTTTGGAGCAAAATTGGACGAATTATTTACGATGCATTTACCTGACGAATATTTTGCAGATACAGAAGATATTACGCGTGAAGGTATAATCGGAGGTTATGTTCATGGAAATGAGCCGGCACACCATGTTGCATATTTATATAATTGGGCGGGACAAGCGTGGAAGACTCAAGAAAAAATCAGAATGATTTTGGATATGCAATACAAGCCAACGCCTGATGGTTTGGGCGGAAATGATGATACAGGACAAATGAGTGCGTGGTATATTTTTAGTGCTTTAGGTTTTTATCCTGTTCAGCAAGGATCGACAGATTACGCAATTGGAAGTCCGTTGATTGATCACGCTATATTGAATTTAGAAAATGGAAAACAATTTGAAATTGACGTTAAAAATCAATCGAAGAAGAATGTTTACATCCAAAAAATAGAATTGAACGGAAAAACTTATTCATCTTTTAATTTGAATCATTTTGATATTGTGAATGGCGGAAAAATCACTTTCTACATGAGTGATAAACCTAAAAAGTAAACGTTAAATATTTTATAATTAAACAAATAAGTTTGACTACTTGAGGAATAATGATTAATTTAAATCAAATTTAAAACCAAGAAAAATGGCTAAAAAGGCAAAAAAAGAAGAAAATCATTTACAAGTTTTAGTGGATAAATTAAAAGATCCAAAACATAAACAATTAGTTCAAACGAATCGTTTAAAGAAAAAACGTCGCAATAACGCAAAAAATTAAATATAAAAAAAACCACTTCTCGCGAAGTGGTTTTTTGTTATATCTAAAATTGATTAATCAATTACTTTTCCAATTAAATCGAATTCGTAAGCTTCTATAATCTCTACATTTACAAAATCACCAACTGGTAAATAGGTATCAATTGCAGAAATCAAAACTTCGTTATCAACGTCTGGCGAGTCATATTCTGTACGTCCAATAAAATTCTCACCTTCTTTGCGATCAATCATTACTCTGAATTGTTTTCCAATTTTTTCTTGATTCAAATCGTACGAAATCTGAGATTGAATTTCCATAATTTCTTCAACACGTTGTTGTTTTACTTCTTCAGGAACATCATCCTCCAAATTATAGGCATGCGTATTTTCTTCGTGAGAATAAGTAAAACATCCCAAACGATCAAATTTTTGCTCTTGTACCCACGCTTTCATTTCTTGAAAATCTTCTTCCGTTTCACCAGGATAACCGCAAATCAACGTTGTACGAATCGCCATATCAGGAACTTTTGTACGCATTGCATCTAACAGATCATTCGTTTTTTCGTGTGTTGTTCCACGACGCATAGATTTTAATAATTTCGTCGAAATATGTTGTAACGGAATATCAATGTAATTACAAACTTTTGGTTCTTCACGAATTACATCCAAAACATCTTCTGGGAAACCAGCTGGAAATGCGTAATGCAAACGAATCCATTCGATTTCTTCAATTTTCACTAACTCTTTTAATAAAGTTGCTAATTCACGTTTTTTATAAATATCTAATCCATAATACGTTAAATCTTGCGCAATCAAAATTAATTCTTTCGTTCCATTTTTAGCCAATTTAGTAGCTTCTGTAACTAAATCTTCGATTGGACGAGAAACATTTCCTCCACGCATCAAAGGAATTGCACAGAAAGAACAAGGACGATCACAACCTTCTGCAATTTTAAGATAAGCATAATGACGAGGAGTTGTTGTTAAACGTTCTCCAACCAATTCGTGCTTATAATCTGCTCCTAAAGCTTTTAACAATAATGGTAACTCGCGCGTACCAAAATATTGGTCAACATTTGGAATTTGCTCAATTAAATCTGGTTTGTATCGCTCTGACAAACATCCTGTCACGAAAACTTTTTCCACCAAACCATCTTCCTTACGTTGCACGTAATCTAAAATTGTATCAACACTTTCCTCCTTTGCATTATCAATGAAACCACAAGTATTAATCACCACAATTTCTCCAGATTGCTCATGTACAACCTCTTTCCCATTGGCTTTCAGCTGTCCCATTAACACCTCAGAATCGTATACATTTTTAGAACATCCTAACGTAATTACATTAATTTTCTTTTTTCCAGTCGATTTTGTACGCATTACTCTAATTTAAGTTTGCAAAATTACGAAATATTTGAGAGAACTAACCGAAAAGATTGAATGGAACAAGTATAAATAGTTAAAATAAAAAATTTTAAACCTAAATAACTTTAAATAGAATAGATTTCTATACAATAAACTATTTTAGAAAATTAATCAACTATTACGTTATTATCATTAAAAATAATTTTAACTAACTGATTAACAAAATATAACAAATTATTTATAGTTTAATTTCAACAATAAATGTTAAATTTGAGCTTATTAGTATTTTAAGTTAGATGTCAAAGCAATGCTTTGAAATTAAGAAGGTCAAGAGAAATCTTGACCTTTATTTTTTATATTTAATCGATATGATAATGGCTCGGAAAAGCCTTTTTAGGATTTTGTTTGAGAATATTCAACTTGAATTGACTTTCTAAAAATCCGTAACCATAATTGAAAAATTGAATTAAAGTTGTCTGAATTGATAATAAACCTACAACCGCAGATTTGAAACGAATAGTCGAGAAAATAAAAATCAAAAACATATAAATTAACCAAAAAACAAATGGAATTTGTAGTATAAATTGATGTTTCGGAAGAATAAAACTCAACAATAAAAGTAGAAACGCAACTAAAGTTCCGACAAAAAATAAACTCGGAAACCAAAAAGTTGGTTTGATATAATTTGGATGACGTTGATTAAGAATTGGGCGCGCAACTCCAAATTGATAGACTTGTTTTGCAAATTTATTTAACGAAGTTCTACGTTTATGAATCACTTTCGAATCTTGAAATAATCGTGTTTCAAAACCATTTTCCCATAAACGCATCGATAAATCTGGATCTTCTCCAACGCGTAAATCCGCAAAACCACCTGTTTTTTCGTAGGCTTTTCGAGAAATTCCCATATTAAAACTTCGCGGCTGAAATCTACCAATTTGTTTTTTTCCTCCACGGATTCCTCCTGTTGTCAAAAAAGAAGTCATCGAAAAAGTAATTGCTTTTTGCAAATCTGTAAACGAATCATCTGCATCATCTGGACCACCAAAAGCATCAACAAAATTGCTTGTCAATTCTTTTTTAACCGATTCGATATAAGTCGAAGGAATAATCGTGTCAGAATCTAAGAAAATGAAATAATTTCCATTCGCTTTTTCCATTCCAAAATTTCTAGATTTTCCTGGACCTGAATTTGTTTTGTAATAATAATGAAGATCTAATTGAGTTTCAAATTTAGCACAAACTGTATCCAATTTATTTTGAGAACCATCGTCTACAATAATAATTTCGAATAACTTATCCGTTTGTTTCGCTAAACTTGACAATAATTCTGTCAATTCATCTTGACGTTCGTAAACGGCAATAATTATCGAAAGTTGCAAATCTTCTTTTCCCAAAATATATTATTGATTGAATGATTCTTTCAACTCTAATGTCACTTTCTGAATTTCATCTAAACTCTTAAAATGATTCAATTTGAAAGTTGATTTTGATTGTTTCAATTCGTGAACAATTGCCAAAATAGTATCCAATGGACTTTGCTCCTCTCCTTTCGAAGTTTCGTCAAAATTAATTCCGACCAAAGAAACTTCTTCAATCATTCCGAACAACCATTCTTCTAAAAAAGTATTCAAATCTATCGAATCAATTTTATGATTTGCCCATTGATTTTGTTTCGCTTTTTCAGCTAAATCTGTATTCGACCAAAAGCAAATTACCTCTAAATTAGAGCCATCTTCGTACTCAAATTCCTCTGAATATGAAATAGCAAAACCTTCTTCAGAAGTTAAAAGATATACTTTTTGATCTTGACAAATTTCTTTTATAAATTGATTCACTACTCTTAATTTTGATTTTTAGTTTTTTTACTTCCTTCGTACATTTCGTATTGTAAAAAGTCGCATTCTAACTTACCGTTAAATACTTTTACCTTTTTCGAAGGACGCAAACCGACATATTTTTTGGCTTGTAAATCTGATGTGATAAACCACGCCAATGTATTTGGATAACTCGATTTTAACGTGTCACCAATTTGTTTGTAAAATTCTTGGTTATTGTTTTCGATACGCTCATCATAAGGCGGATTGAACACCAATAATACTGGGAATAATTCCTTTTTAGATGTAAAGAAATCTTGATTTCTCACTTCAATGAAATCTTCTAAATCAGCAGATTTTATATTCATCTGCGCGATTTTTACCATCATTGGAGAAATTTCGTAACCTACAATTTTATATTCAGATTCTTTGATTCGATTTAGACGCGTATTACGAATTTGCGTAAATAATGTTTCGTCATAATCTGGCCAATTCTGAAAAGCAAAATGCTTACGATGAATTTGTGGCGGAATATTATTCGCAATCATCGCCGCTTCAATCAACATTGTTCCCGAACCACACATCGGATCAAGGTAATTTCCTTTTCCATCATAACCCGCTTGTAACAACAAACCTGCTGCTAAAACCTCATTAATTGGAGCTGGACCAGTTTCTTCGCGATAACCACGTTTGTGTAAAGATTCTCCCGAAGAATCTAACGACAACGTAATTTTATCGTGCGAAATATGTAAATTGAAACGTACATCTGGAAAATCTTTATCGATACTTGGACGACGACCATTTTTTTCTTTGAATCGATCTACAATAGCATCTTTCACTTTAAGCGCTGCGTAATGCGAATGCGTAAAATAATCTGAATGAACAGTTGGATCAATCATAAAAGTTTGATCAACATTCAGATAATTTTCCCAATGGAATTTCTTGAATTTCTCATACAATTGATGATCATTTTTCGCAGAAAACGAAAGAATTGGCTTCTGTATACGAAGTGCAGTACGCAAGCTGTAATTTGCTTTGTACATGAAACCTAAATCGCCATTAAATTCAACCATTCGGTTCTGAATTTTAACATCTGCCGCACCCAACGCTTTTAATTCTTGCGCTAATATTTCTTCGAAACCAAAAAAGGTTTTCGCAATCATTCTGAAATTTTCCAAGGAAATAAAATTTTTACAAAAGTACGGGAAATAAAGGAAATTGAGAAAGGAATAATTGTTTTTCGATATTCTAAACTAATTTATATCTTAACAAAAAATATTTCATGGATCAAGAAACTAAATATGAAAAAATATTGGTTCGATATTATAGTAAGGTTTTAGAAGAAGAAATAGTTGAAACACTTTGGACAGAAACCATAGACAAAGAAAAAGGATTATATAAAATAGACAATATTCCATTTTATGGTCCATGTTTTTCAAGTGACGATATCGTTTTTGCTGAGTATGATAACGATGAAGAATGTTTGACTTTTAGAAAAGTAATTGAATTTTCTGGTAACTCAACAATTCAAGTCATTATAATGAATGATGAAATTGATAGAGATAATATTAGAAATATTTTCAAGAATTTGAATTGTGAAAGTGAAGCGCTGAATGAAAAATATTTTGTTCTAGAAATTCCTTTCAAAATAAATTATAAATCTGTTTTTGATAAATTAACCGAATTTCAGGAAAATGAGCTAATTGCTTTTGCAGAACCTGTTTTATCAGAAAAACACCGTGATGAAACCAGATAATAATCTTAATAATATTTTTTTATTTTATGATGTTGAATTATTTTCTTAAAAACATCTCCAGTTCTAAAAATAAATAATTGTAATTCAGCTTAAAGAAATTAAACTTTTTTCATAAGCAAATTTTTGATAAAAATGCGAAAATAGAAAATTTGTTAGATGTAGCAAATGAAAAATATTTAACGGTAAACAAAATTTTGAATAAAAGTAATTTAAATTGAAGTTAATATAAATAAAAGAAAGTAAGTTAAATGAATAACTTACTTTCTTGATAAATTACTTTTAATCCAAAACCTACTAGATTAATATTAACAAAAATAATTATAATTGTTTAAAATAGTATTATTTGATACTTAATATTTTGTATAAATTCTTAAATAATACGTTTTTTTATTAAGATTATGAATCTTTACAAAAAGTTTTTACATTAATTAGGTTTATATAAATTATTGATTTTGATGGATATAGAAATTATTTATTTAATGATTATTTATTTTCAATTATAAATTGAAGATAATTTTTAAATCTTTATATAAAATACTATTACCTTTTGTAGTTAATAGTATTTGATTTTTATTTTCTATAATAAATTCTTCTTTTTTAATAATTATCGTTGTATTTTTTCAGCCATTTTGTTATTGTATTTCTACTTAAATTGAAATGCTCAGCAATTTCTATATTTTTTAATTTGTTATTTTTTTTAAATTTTAAAATATATAGAATTTCTTCTTCTGAATAAGTTTTAAATTTATTATTTCGATTATTTAAACTATTTCCAAAAATTAATTTATTTAAAGTAAGAATATCAAAAATGTTAAGATTATCTTTTGATAAAATTTTAGTGCATAAGTCTTTTTTTTCAGGATACAAATCACTCAAAATATCCTCAAAAATTAGTTTATAATTTGGGCTACTCATAACGAAATTAATTACTATATTTTTTTAACCACTTATATAGAGTATTCTTAGGTATATTATATCTCTTTATAACTTCAGAAGGAGTCATTTCATTTGAATTTATTTTTGAAAGAATATAATCTATTATTTCATGGGTATATACATTTTTTTTAAAGTTAGGTAGTTTACTTTTAATATTGTTTTCTGATTTATTTTCTTTTGCAGAATATAATATTAAATGTTGTGAATAAATTCTAAAGAAATCGTAATCTAACAATTTAGAAAATTTAAGGATTAGATTACTTTCTAAAGACTCTTTTTTATAAATTTCTAATAATTCTGCGTTAGTTAATTTTAAGAATTTACATAGTTTTTCAGTACTGTAATCTAATTCATCAACTCTTTTATGAATCATACTACCTAAATGGATTTTATAAAATAAACTCATTTTGTCGTATTTAAGATTAAATAATAAGGTAGTAAAGAGAGTACAATTTAAATTAAATCAATACTATAGTAATATTTATTAATAGAATTGATTATTAATTAATAAAGATTTATGTTAATGATATGTAAGTTAAAATAATTATTGTAATTATAATAACAATAATATCTGTATAAGATATTTGTTTATTAGAAGTCTTAAAATTTTTAAATCTTTTAGTCATTGTATAATTAAGAAATTTATTTTTTTTACAAATCAATAAGTTAATCATTTGTATTTTTCTTTTCTTAAATGTATTGTTAATTTACAAAATATTAAAATAAAAAGAATAATAATTTATTCATAAATTAATAGTTGTCTTTAATAGATTCCTTAAAAATACTTATAGCCCTGTCTCGAGCAAAATTATGAGGAATTATAGGAGAAGGATAATCATTAGTTCCAAATTCCATCACCCACTTTTTAATGTAAAGTGATTCTCGATCAAATTTCTCTGCTTGAAGAATTGGATTAAAGATTCTGAAATAAGGTGCTGCATCGCATTCTGATCCAGCAACCCATTGCCAATTACCATTATTTGCAGACAAATCATAATCGTTTAGTTTTGATGCAAAATAAGCTTCGCCCCAACGCCAATCAATGAGTAGCTGCTTGCATAAAAAACTTGCTGTTATCATCCTTACTCTATTATGCATAAACCCAGTTTGATTAAGTTCTCTCATTCCTGCATCTACAATAGGATAGCCTGTTTTTCCATCGCACCATAATTTAAATTCTTTCTCATTATTCTTCCATTTAATAGCACTATACTTGGCTTTAAAAGGTTGTTGAACAACATACGGAAAATAATAGAGTATTTGCATAAAAAATTCTCTCCAAATTAATTCATTTAACCACGTTTCATTGTGCTTTATCGCAAATGCGACACATTTTCGTATACTAATAGTCCCGAATCTAAGAGCTATACCTAATTGTGTTGTACCTTGTTTAGCGGGATAATCTCTATAAGAATGATAATTATCAATGATTTGAATATCTAATATAGGTTGTTCAAATAAAATAGAAGTTTTCAAAAAACCAATTTCTTTCAGTGAAAGAATCGTTTTGAATTCTGTTTTCAAAAATTTACTATAATCAGGCTTATGACATTTATAATCTTCAGTTTTCAAAATCTGTTTCCATTTTTTTGCATACGGAGTATATACTGTATAAGGAGAACCATCTTTCTTTAAAATATCTTTCTTGTCAAAAATTACTTGATCTTTAAATGCTTTAAACGAAATGTTATATAACTTAAAATAATTGTAAATTGAAGTATCTCTTTTAATTGCTAAAGGTTCATAGTCACGATTACAAAATATAGAATGAATAGCAAACTCTGTAGAAAGTTGCTGAAAAATTTTGAAAGGATCACCATAATATACGTGGAGACTTGTCCCAAAGGATTTTAATTGATCATTAATCTTTTGAAGGGCTTGATGAATATAATCCACCCTCTTATCTTTCTTGTCATCCAGTTGTCGTAGAATACCTTCATCAAAAATAAAAATAGGTAACACATGAACTCCAGATGAAAGAGCGTGGTACAGTCCAACATTATCTTCTAAACGAAGATCTCTTCGAAACCAAAAAATGGAAATTTTATTTTTCATTTAAAAAGGATTATCATTTCGATTATGTTCTACCCAAACCAAATTCGATATATCAAAACCAATTTCTGAAGCTAATGCAAGAAAGTTTGTTTTAATATTATCTGGAATATCTTTTGTTCTAGATAAAATCCATAAGTAATTTAGATTTTTACCTATAACCAATGCATATTGATAGTTTTTATCCAAAGCAATTACGTTATAACCAGCATAGAAAGGTCCAAAAAAGCTTACTTTTAGCTTTCCTATTTGCTTACCGTCTCTAAATTTTGCTTTACCTATAGCTTGCTTCCATACTTGTTTATCCTTATTAAATCCGCTATTTGAAACCATCAGATTTCCTTTTTTATCAAAAGTGTAGTTAGCGGAGACATTATCCAAGTTTTTTTCAAAACGAAAATCTAAACGAGCGATTTCAAACCAAATACCTAAATACCGATCAACTTCAAAATTTCGAACAGCTTCTGCCTTTTTAGGAATAGAGGAACATGAATTGGAAAGTATTAACAATCCTATACAAGCTGTTTTCAATAGTATTTTATTTTTCATTTTCATGAGATTTTGATTTAAATTGTTTAAAAAAATAGAGAACTAAAAGAAATTGCGTATATCCATACACAGCATCTTCTATTGGTATAGTTCCCATTCTGATTCCCAAAAAATCATCAGGATTATAATTTACAATTGGCGACTCTAATCCTGTACCTGTTAGAATACCATTTACAGGAAAGAAACCAAGCATAAGAATAGTGAAAACAAACGAAGCTTTTCCTATCCAATCTACACAACGAACAAAGTGTAAGTACAGTAAAACAACCAATGTTATAACAGCTGTTAATAGGGTATAAATTCTATCATAATAAAGTAAAGCGACGATTGAACAAACAATCACACTAAAAAAAACAATCAGGTTATTAAAACAGGAAAGCCAATCTAATTTAAAAAATTTATCAAAGCAGAAATAGGTAAATATGCAGGAAAATGGTATACAAATAAAAAACAACCATTCTTCTAAAGGTAGACCTCCTATAAAAAAACCAAGTGTATAATCTGTATTAAACCACCATACTTCTTTAGCTGTAAAATAAATATCCCATGCAATAAATGGAACAGCTACAACAAGTGCTGCCTTAAAAAAAGCTCCAAAATGACGGTGAAAAAGAATACGAGAATCAAAAGATGATAAGAAACAAATAATTATTGTAAAAAATAAAATCAAAATATAAGTATAGGACATCATTTTTGCGCAGAATTAAAGTACATTTTAAAATACTTGAAAGGAACATATAGAAACCCAAAACATTCTCCATCATCTTTATTTAGATGCTTATGATGTTGTTTATGAGCCCTACGAAGAGCAAGAAAATACGGATTCTTTATTCGTTTAAAATAATTTAGTCGTTGATGAATAAAAACATCATGCACAAAAAAATACGCCATGCCATAAAGCATAATTCCTACCCCTACAAAAAACAAGTAACTATAATTATTGAGCGAACCAAAATACATCAAAGCAATAGTCGGAATCGCAAATATCACAAAAAAATAATCGTTTTTTTCAACTGATCCTTTATGGCTATGATCATGATGATCTTTGTGGAGAAACCATAAAAATCCATGCATCACATATTTATGAATAAACCATGTGACAGGCTCCATAAGTACAAATACTAGCAATACTAAAAATAAATTCATACACCTAAGTATTAAATAATTGCTTTAATACTTGATGACGATAATCAAATATTCTATTCAACTTTTTTTTCACCAAAAGAGAATGAACAACATTTCCCAAAACTCCAAAAGGAAGCTCATATTCTACTGTATCTTTCATTAAAATCCCCTTTTCATTGGGAATAAATTCATGAAAATGTTTCCAATATTTATATGGACCTTTTTGTTGAAAATCTGTAAAACTTTGCTGCGGCTCTACTTGAATAATTTTTGTCTGCCATTTCAAAGGAATACCCAATAGCGGTGACACACTATAATCGATAAGCATACCTTCAAAAATTGGCTGATCCTGATCTTCTGACAAAACTGTAAAAGCCATATCTTTAGGTGTGATTTCCGAAAGATTCATTGGAGAAGAAAAAAATCGCCAAGCTGTATCAATATCACAATACAGCTGTTGTTCTCTATACAAACGGTACTTCATCACTTATTTGTTTAAAATTTTTTCAATATTTCTACGCAAATTTATAGACGTTATTTTATGCCAGTTTTCTGATAAGATTTGCGTATCTTCTTCAACCTTTGAATAGTAGTTCAAAAATGAGGGTGCGTTTTTTTGTACCGATAGCCGAATGAATCGCAATTCCAAATTTTCAGGTTCTATACGTATCGCCTCCTCTATATTCTTTTTACCTTTATTAAAAGTTTTAAGTTTATTTAAAGGATGAGACACATGTTTAGCATTGATCGTTTGTACAGCTCCTAGATAACCCAAATAAATAGCGGATTTATTTTTTATACGTTCTAATTCAGCTATTACATTTACACATAATTCTTTGTCATTAGATAACTTAGAATAATTAGCCCTTACCTCTTCAAGAACTACCTCAGTGTCATTTATAAAACCTAAAAATCCCACAATGAGAAACCCTAACATTTTAATCATAACCAAGCAGCTTTATATCTTATGTAACTTTTAAACGCAACAAAAGCTTTTTCAGAATTAGCTATTCTAATTCTTCCATTTAAAATTTCTTTGGATGATTTTTTTTTGATCTTCTTAAACAAAGAAAGATAATATTTGTAAGCAAGATAAACACCAAAAATTGAAGAAGCTGGAAGTTTTTTAATCCCAATCAACGCTTCATCAAATTCTTCTTCTATTTCTTTTTCAATTGCGTATTTTATCTTATTATCAAAACCACTTATATCCACATTCGGAAAATAAGTCCTTCCCAAAATATGATAATCCTCTTTCAAATCTCGAAGAAAATTAATTTTCTGAAAAGCAGAACCCAATTTCATTGCATAAGGTTTTAATTCTGCATACTTATCTTTATTACCATCTGTAAAAACCTGTAAACACATGAGTCCTACTACCTCAGCAGAACCTAAAATATAGGTTTTGTATAAGTCCGAGTCATATTCTATTTGTTGCAAGTCCATTTCCATACTACTCAAAAATTGATCGATAAGTTCTTTATCAATCTTATAATAATTTACAGTCTCTTGAAATGATTGTAAGATGGGATTAAGCGATATCCTCTCATTTAATGCATGTAAAGTTTCTTTTCTTAATCTTTTTAAAAGCTTCTCTTTGTTATATGCATGAAAACTATCTACGATTTCATCTGCCAACCTTACATAACCATATATCGCATAAATAGCCGATCGAATACAAGGTTTTAAAGCGAGAATCCCCAAAGAAAAACTTGTGCTATATTTTTGAGTTGTCATCTTACTCACCGAATAAGAAAGCTCATCAAATAATTGTTTCATATAGAATTATTTTTTTATTTTGTTGATCTCATTGGCCACTATTTTACCAGATATAATAGAGGGAGGAACTCCTGGTCCAGGAACAGTTAACTGACCGGTATAAAATAAATTTTTTAGCTTTTTATTTCTTATTTTAGGTTTTAATACTGCTGTTTGATCAAGTGTATTAGCCAATCCATAAGCATTACCACCATAAGCATTATAATCGGACACAAAATCTTTGACACAATAACTTCTTTTAAAGTCAATTTTAGATTGCAAATCTACAATACCTGTATGCTTTTCTAATCGTGAAAGCATTTCCATTAAATACTTCTGACGCACAAATTCATTGTCATCTATTCCTGTTGCAATCGGCATTAGTAAAAACAAATTTTCTTTCCCTTCTGGTGCAACAGAATGATCAGTTTTTGATGGACAACAAGCATAAAACAAAGGTTTTTCAGGCCATCTTTTCTTTTCGTATATGCTATCTATATGTAGATCTAATTCATGTTCAAAGAATAATGTATGATGTTTTAAATGCGGAATAGTTTCATTAAAACCAAGATAAAAAATCAGACTAGATGGAGCAAATGTTCTTTCTTCCCAATAGTCAGCCGTATAATTTCTATATTCTGCGTTCAAAAGTGTTTCTGTATGATGATAATCAGAAGAAGCAATCACTTCATCAAATTCATAGATTTCATCATTTATAACAATGGAACTTACTCTTTTATCTATTACATTTATTTTATCAACATTACAATTAAAATGAAAGTGCGCCCCTTGTTCTTCTGCTACTTTTTTCATTGCTAATACCAGCTGATAAAAACCTCCTTTAGGATAATAAGTACCTAATACGTAACCGCCATAATTCATCAAACTATACAATGCAGGAATCTTTTCAGGAGATGCTCCCAAAAATATAACTGGGAACTCCATCAAAGCTCTCAATTTCTTATCTTTAAAATATCGTGCAACATATGTTCTGAAATTAGAAAGTAAATCCAATTTCAATGCATTTTTAGCAATTTTAAGAGATACAAATTCAGTCCAATTAGTACAAGGTTTATGTACAAAATCCTTCATTCCTACTTCATATTTAAATTTGGCAGATTTCATAAATTTTTCTAATTGAAAACTAGCTCCTTTCTCTATTTTTTCGAAGGTTTCTTTTAATACTTCAAAATTTTCAGGTATATCTAATTTTTCGTCAGAAAAAATCATCTCAAATTGAGGATTTAACGATATCAATTCAAAAAAAGAAGAAGTGGCATAACCAAAATCCTCAAAGAAATCTTGTATAACATCTGGCATCCAATACCAACTAGGTCCCATATCAAATACATAACCTTCTTCTGTTTTTAATTGTCTTGCTCTTCCGCCTGGCTGATTATGTTTCTCAAATACATGTACTTCATGTCCTTGTTTCGCTGTATAAGCAGCAGCTGATAAACCAGAAAATCCAGACCCAATAATGGCTATTCTTTTTTTCATATCTCGTTTTTAACTTCCTTTATATGTAGAATAACCATAAGGAGATACAGTCAATGGTACATGGAAATGCTTATTCCCTTTAATACGAAAAACAATCTCGATAAAAGGATAAAGTGTTTGCAATTTTTTACTATCAAAATAAGATTGAATATGAAATACGAGTTTATAAACACCGTCATTATTCTGGCCATAAGGTAAAAAATTCCCTATTCTACCATCTTTATCTGTTATTTGAGTACTTACCTTAGTCCACGAATTGTCTACATTCATTTTCTCTAATGTAACCGAAACAGATGGTGCAGGCTCTCCTGTAGAGTTATCTAAAATATGACTGGACAATTGATAGATTTCTACTTGAGCACTACAAAAAGTAGAAAATACTACTATGAGTAATATTAAAATTCTTCTTTTCATATTTTTTCTTATTTAATAATTTTAGCAAATGTAATAAATAATAGTATAATAAAATACTAATAAATATAAAATAAATTTTAAAACACACTATTTGTTGTAGCCAAATCTATTTATATATAATTTTAAAAGAATTGAAATGATGATTACGGTGAGATTTTAAAAAGGTATTATTTAAATGTAGTTTACATTGAATTAAAAAATTATAGCTATCTAGTTAAATTATTATTTTTAAGAGTTAATAAAAGATTTATTCAAAAAATAATAATTTATGTTTTTATAAATATTTTATTGATTTGTTAGGTAATGTTTATATTATTTGATAAATTCTATAAAAAATTTCGTTATTTATTTAATAATAACTAAATTTAGTTAAATTAACTAATTTAATATGACTATGAGACGAGTTTTATTTCTATTTCTCGATCATTTCTCATCTACTTACCTTTTATTGTTTTGCTTTTTTTGTTCAATTTATGTTAATGCTTATAATGTTGAAATAAAAGAAAGAGATGATTCTATTCCAACAATTTCTAAAGGTTTAGTAACAATAAAAGAAAATACGACTTTTTACATTTCTAAAAATACAATTATATCTAATTGTGAAATTAAAGATTCTATTAACCATGAAAAAAATATAAAAAAAAGAAAATCAAAAGAAAAAATCAAAAGAAAAAATACAAATAACTCAAATCTTAAAAAAAGCAGAAATAATTCGTATGATTTATCTACACTAATAAATAAAAAAATATGTTATTTACCATATAAAGAATCAACATTTTTCATTAGTAGTAAATCAATTCTTTTAGCACTCTATACTATCAATTCTTTTAATATAATTATTTTTTATTCAAATTCTTTTAATAAGAATTACGAACCTAAGATTAAATTAAAACTTTCAACTTATAATTATATTTTTTGTGATTATGCAATTTGCTTGTCTCACTTAGAAATACGCTCTCCTTCATTATTTAGTTAATTAATTAATATTTCTACTGCCAATCAAAGATTTATTAATTAAACAACTACTATAAACATGAAAAATATTATACAGATTTTTTTTCTATTTTTTATAACTATATCACCTAATTTGACATTTGCCCAACTTAATTGTAATGTGGAAACTAAAATTGT
This sequence comes from Empedobacter sp. UBA6745, assembly GCF_002453775.1. Taxonomy (NCBI): domain Bacteria; kingdom Pseudomonadati; phylum Bacteroidota; class Flavobacteriia; order Flavobacteriales; family Weeksellaceae; genus Empedobacter; species Empedobacter sp. UBA6745. Next base: position 3,890 of record NZ_DKHL01000034.1, on the reverse strand, counting down.
AGCTCCAAGTTTTTCATCATCTATTGTTTCGCAAAGAACGGGCCTTATTGGATTAGCAGTAGGCTCTATAGCTAATGCAGGCAATGTTGTGAATAATGATACAGATGATTACGCTTCAATTAATATAACTCTAGCAGTAGCAGGTACAGCTACTCTATCTGTGGCAAGTGGTCAGCAATTTGATGCAGGACATCTAGCAGGATTTGAGATTTCAAGTACAAATTTGTTAAATGTTGATTTATTGGGAGGGATTTCAATCAGAACTTATTTAAATGGTGTAGAACAAGAAACATCCAATGCAAATAATTTATTATTAAATGTAGGTGCTTTAGGTGGTACGTCCCGAGGTGTTATGGGTTTTATTACAACAAAACCATTTGATGAGGTTCAATTTAGAATATCAACTTTATTGAATCTTAATTTATTAGGTAGCACACGAATTCATAATATGATAGTGAAAAAATTATGTTTAGGATCAGCGCCCTCTTGTAATGTAGATACTAGAATTGTAGCTCCTACATATCCAGCGGTTGTTCAACAAATTCGTACCGGAACGGGAGGAGTGACTGTTGCTTCAATAAGTAATTCAAATAATGTTGTGAATAGTGACATAAATGATTATGCTTCAATTAATATAACTGCAGCAGTAGCAGGTACAGCTACTCTATCTGTGGCAAGTGGTCAGCAATTCAATGCAGGCTATTTTGCAGGATTTGAAATTTCGAATGCAAATTTGTTAAATGTTAATCTATTAGGAGGAATTTCAATCAGAACTTATTTAAATGGAGTAGAGCAAGAAACTTCAACTTCAAATTCGTTATTATTAAATGTAGGCGTTTTAGGTAGTGCGCCTCGCAGTGTTGTCGGTTTTGTTACAACAAAACCATTTGATGNNGGATTTATAATATGATTGTCAAACAATTTTGTGAAGGACCAGCATTTGCGTGTAATACGAATACATTAATAGGGAAGAATCAATATCCTGTTAGTATTGGTAATAATACAGGAGTTACAGGCATTGCAACAGTCGGTAATATTGTAGATATTGATCATATATTAGATAATGATCCTTTAACATATGCTAGCATTAATATTCCGGTGGGAGCACTTAGTACAGCGACAATAGCTATTCACAAACAATTGACACCATTTAGTGTAGGAGCATATGTTTCTTTTGATGTTGAATTTACAAGTTTGATTAATGTAGCTGTTCTGCCTAAACTAAAACTTCGATTATTAAGAAATAATGCACAAGTAGGGATTATAGAAGGAAGCAATTTCCTTTTGGGAGCAAATGTCGCGACCAACATCCGAAAGACATTAGGATTTAAAGCGCCTGCCGCATTTGATGAAATACAATTAATTTATGAACAACCTGTAGGAATTTCGTTAGGAACTATTAAGATATACGATCTATATCTCCTGAATCCATGTCAAAATCCAATTGATTGTAGTACTAATCATCCTATTGAAAACACACCTACTCATCCAGTTGTTATTAATCAGTTTAAAACAGGGTTAGAAGGTATTGTTTGTGCTTTATGTAGTGTAAGTAATTCTCAAAATTTGATTAGTCCTTCTACTACAGATTATGCAACATTAAGTTTAGGTATTGGTGTTGCAGGAAAGGCAGGAATAAGCGTGTTAGATTTAACAAATATTTATCCAACTGGTACTAATGTAGGATTTACAATTGCAGATGTAGTCGGTATTGTAAAATTAGATCTTTTAGAAACATTTTTTATTAAAACTTATTTAAATGGCAATTTGCAAGAAACAATAGCAGGAACTGATTTATTAGATTTATCTTTACTGGGAATAATAAATGTAGGTACGGGTCAAACAAATTATGGCTTTAAAACAACCAAACCGTTTAATGAAGTAAAATTTGAAATATCTTCTTTAGCAAGTGTAATTAATACTATCAATATATATAATCTAAAAATAGATGTAAGTAATCCAACTGCGAATGATGGAAATCTAATTTGTCAAAATAATGTATGTGTTAAACAAGGTGATTTTTCAACTGCAGGTATACCATCTACAGGTATAGGAATATCGTCTTTAGCTTCTCCAAGATCAACATGGCCTGCTGATGTGCCAAATGGCTTTGTTGTATTAGAATCTAAGGATAAAGGTTTTGTCATTTCGAGAGTATCTAATCCAGCAAATGTACTACAACCACAGGAAGGAATGTTAATTTATGATACCAGTGCGAGTTGTATCAAATTGTACAATGGAGCGACTTGGAAATGTATATCAAAATCTTGTAACGAATAATGGTTTTAATTATGAAAAATCTTGTTTATNNGGTTTTTCTTATGCTCAAGTTGCAATAGGAAAAACAAACGTTGTAGGTTCAAATACTTTATTAGATTTTGATCAGAGTCCTACAAATTCAAAAGGCATTATTTTACCTGCTGTAACCAATACTACAAATGTATCACCTACTAATGGAACATTTGTCTTTGACATTAATACAAAAAAGGTACGTATGGTTGAAAATAATGTATGGAAAGATCTCAGCGATATAGGAAATACATCAAACCTTATTTCAAATACATCCAATGATATAGGAAATGGGGTCATTATGGGTGCTGAAACTTCTGCAGCAACAGGTATTTTAGTATTAGAGGCTACGGATAAAGCCATGGTATTACCAAAAATTTCGAATCCTCATTTGACCGTCAAAAGTCCCTATGCAGGAATGATGTGTTATGATACAGTGAGTAAAACGCTCGCTGTATTTGATGGAACAAATTGGAACTATTGGAAATAAAAATTTGAAGTTTCAAAATTAAAGAATAAAACCTAATGATATTTTTTATATTCATTGGGTTTTATTTTTTAATGAATGTTCATTTAATTACAATAATGTTTTATCACTATATTTATTAAAACAATAACTATGAATCGCTTCGATTATAAATTCCTTAAATATAAAATAGAATTTGAAGTTTGTCCTGAACATAATGAAAATCCCAAATTTATTGAAAGTGCTAATGGTTATAGTATTATAGCTTGTTGTGAAAATTTTAAAACTAAAATGATTGAAAAATCTACTATTTTAGTTAATGAACAAACTCTTAAAAATCTAGACGAAATTTTAAAAAAAGCATTAAAATAATAATTTGTTTTTTCCTTAATTACTAAGAATCATTAAAACGTATTCTTTATATTTTGAATTTTACATAATTTTATTGATATCTATGAGTTGCGATTTATTATAAAATCTATCATTTATTTTTTTAATTCTTTTGTAAACTTGAGGCATCCAACTAAAATTAAGAAATTCAAAATGTTATATTCAATGTTCTCATTGAATTCCAGACAATGTTTTTTTTAAAATCTACAAAATTTTAATAAATTAAATCCTATAACAATATTCGATATATAAATTTGAGAGGTAGAACAGAAGAAGAAATTATAGATTTGCTTGTAAAAGGAATTCATGAAGTTAATTCAAGTTTTCCTTATGAAATTATTTCAAAAGAAACCGAAGCAATAGCACATAGTATAGCTATGGCTAAAAAAGGTGATTTTGTAGTTGCTTTAAGTGATGTGGNNAACTAATGCAATAGAAGTTGTTCAATATCATTTAGATCAAGAGATTAAGAATAATCTCTAATATTTTCTCTTTATTTTCTAGCAATCAAAAATCCCTTAAGTTTAATAAAACTTAAGGGGTTTTTGATTTTACAAGAATTAATTTATTCTGCTAATGGGTTGATTTGGTCTGCAGTAGGAAAATCTTGTCCAGTAGTCCCAATTGTTTTATTCAGTTCAAATTTTGCTACATCCGACATTGTAGCTCCTCCTTCCAATTCAGCTTTGTCTAATAAATCAAGTGCTAATTTCTCTTCTTCTCTTTGTTCAGCAACCAACCATTG